>CAXFJI010000061.1:0-10072 GCA_964003275.1 uncultured Planctomycetaceae bacterium | reverse complement strand
TAGAAACATGCGAGAGCTAGCATCTCGAATAGATCGAATCGGTCGACGACAACTCCTTTTAGGAGCGGCACAAACAGCCCTTGGTGTGGGACTGTTGCCGTCGTTGGTACGTACGGCTTCTGCAGATCCATCCACTGGAAAGGCAAAGCGACTGATTTATTTATTTATGGCGGGAGGGATGAGTCATATCGATACCTTTGATCCAAAGCCGGGAAGGAAAAGTCAGGGTCAAACGGGTGTTTTAGGGACAAAAATCCCCGGCGTTCAGTTAGGAGAATACCTTCCACTCACAGCCCAACACATCGATCAAGTGGCACTGATTCGCTCGCTTACTACACAAACAGCTGATCATGAGCAGGGTGAGTACTTAATGCGAACAAGTTACGAACAAATCGCCACAGAAAGACATCCTTCTCTTGGTCCATGGATTCAACGACTGTTGGGTCAGCGGAATGAAACACTCCCAGACAGCGTACTGATTGGAGCATCTCCGAGGCATCCAAGTGCTGGATTTCTTGATCCTACTTTCAGCCCACTTCCGATTGGGGATCCAAATAAGGGTCTCGAAAATACGACACCTCCATCGTATCTCACAGATCAATCGTTCTCAAAACGTATGGAACTGATTGATACATTCGATCAACAATTTCGTGAAAAGTATCCTGTGAAAGCGGTCAAGACGTACACAGACTTTTATGATCAAGCCACGGAGTTATTGGCAAGTGGTGAGCTCAGAGCATTTGATCTCAATGAAGAGACCTCCGCAGATCGTGATCGTTATGGTCGAGATGCTTTTGGTCAGGGATGCATGCTTGCACGGCGACTTATTGAAAACAATGTGCGATGTGTCGATGTGACGCTTGGTGGTTGGGACATGCACAATACCCTTTGGGATTCCAACACGATGCCGTCTAAAGCAGCCAGCTTGGATCGAGCGCTTGGCGCTCTCTTGGATGACCTATCATTGCGAGGGCTCCTTGAAGAGACACTCGTAGTAGTAACGACTGAATTTGGGCGATCACCGGAGGTGAATTACAACGGTGGACGAGATCATCATCCAGCTGTGTTTTCAGCCCTGCTCGCAGGTGCTGGGATTGCAGGTGGCCAGATCTATGGAAAATCTGACAAAGATGGACATCTTGTTGATGAAGATGGTGTAGATCCAGCAGATCTCAATGCAACGATTGCTGAGGCAATGGGTCTTCCCAGAGAGGAAATCGTTATGTCACCTACATTACGACCATTTAAGGTAGCGCACGAAGGATTGCCCATCAAGCAGGTGTTGACTTCCTGATGGGCGCTATTGTTAGTACCAGATCCCACACCGAACAAGAAATGTGTCGTTGGGATGATAATCGGCAGTGTCAGTGATGTAATACTCAACAAGTCGTCCGGTGACCCATCCGGTCTCTAAGCGCCAGTTGATACCAAGATCAGCGGGTCTCCTTTCCCAACCAAAGAGGAGTCGGTAGTCGTGATAGACAACGACATCATTTGCTCCACTGTCACGTCGCACGGCCCACTGATTACCTCCAAACTCCCCAGCAAGATAAAGCCAATGAGCAGATCGATGATCCTCAGATATTTTCCAAGCCATTCGAGGTCTGGGAAATACTAATTCAAAGCGTCTTTTATCATCCGGTGTCCAGAGTAATCCACCTGCGGGCAACATGTTGACATCGTGCCGGTCGAGATAAATAACACCGGCAACAATTCTTAAATCTTCATTCGTCTCCCATGCACCAAATCCATGTCCCGTTATACGAAATGCCTGTGATGAGTCATTTACAAAGTCGCTGTACCACCCTGGTGCTACTGCCAGATCAACGCCAAATCGTTTTCCTAGTTTTGTCAGCCAGCGGGCTTGAATCCAGTTTTCGTAAAGTTGTGATGGTAAACCAGGGTCTGAGGGACCACTTATTTCATCAACAAATGTAGAACCGAAGCCAGGCGTCACAAGCAGTGGTGAATTGATCGTCGGAGCTGGAAGCCCAATCGTCAGGCTGGTATCAAGTGTGAGTAGTCCAAGTCCATTTGATCCAAGTCGTGGCAAGTCCGTGATCGTGAAAATGGCTTGTTGAAGTGGGCCTGGCTTAGCTCCGGGTGGAAGTTTTCTTCCAGCGGGTGGCTCAAATTCTTGAGAGGGTTGCCCGGGCGGAGCAACATCATCAGGAAGGAGCGGCTCTGTTAGGTCCTGAGGGTCACCAAGTGCCGCCATTCGAATTCGGCTAAAGAACGATGAATCGATTTGTGGCAAAGGAATCGGTAGTTCCTCGGCATGCGTTGTCGAGGTTATTCCACACAGGAGACTAACTGTAAGAAGCAGCAGCTTTCTCATACGATAGGTGATTGATTTGTACGGTCGGTACATTACACGGCAACATCATCTTTAGTAGGCAAGCCCAAGACGTAGCATGAGTGAATCATTCAAAGGAAGATTGCGTGCTTGATCCACAATATAGATATTTCTGGCAAAGACGTAGCCAACTTCAAAGCTTCCTGCCAAGCCTTGTGGGGTGATTGGAACGAGTTCAGTACCAAGTGATATTCGAATGTCGTTATAGTCAAATCGAGTGACGCCAATGTTTCCCGCATTTCCCGACTGGCGAAATGTCCACGCTCCTCCACCATATTCACCAGCTACAAATCCCCATACAGATCGGTTTCTCCATTGTGAGAATCGCCAGGCGGCTTTCGGTGCAGGGAAGAAAATATCGTATCGTGCATTAGGATTTGGCACCCATGTTGCCCCGACTGCTGGGAGCAGTTTGACTTGATTACGATCGAGATAAATCACCCCAACTTTAGCCTGCCATTGCGGTGTGAGATTCAGCGTTCCAATGGCCCGACCCATGACTCTCCAACTATCCAGAGTCAATTCATCCCAGTTGGTAAAAATACCGACGCGAACACCCAATTCAGCACCAAACAAAGGCGTAAATTGAGGATTCCAAGCGGTGTCCAGAAATGTGTCATAGGTGTTAGGAGGTAACTCAATAAATTCATTGTTGGCTGTGGTATCCGGACCATTCCAAAGTTGAAGTCCAAAACCTGGTGTGAGGAGTAACGGAGCCCGATTGAGATTCGCTTGCGAATTGAAGAAAAAAGGTAATGCGAATGTTGCTGAAGTATCTAATTCGTTGACACCAAGTTGGCGTCCCGAGTTGTTACCGAATATGAATGCCCAACTACCCCGTACACCCTGATACAGTCGCATTGTTTGCTGGAACGTAGGGTTTTCTGTCAGGGAATTCCCGGCTGTCCCCATGTCAGGAGCAATTTGTGGAATGGGTGTTGTCGTTGTCGTTGCGTAGCCTGGATAGCCAGGCTGGCCACCGACGGCAGAGGTGGCCCATGTTGGATTAGGATTTGCGGCAGAAGGTGTGAAAACTTGTCCAGACTGTGCACCATATGGATTCCATGTTGGTGGGGGTGGTGAGATTGGTGCGCCGGATTGCACTGGAGCTTGGACAGGGACTGAATACTGAACAGGTATGACAGTATCAAAAATAGGCGTGGGAGTGCTGGGTAACGATGCTGTTTGCGCAGCGGCGAACGGAACACCGGATTGAATGGTGGAAAAGATCACAATCACCAAGCAGAAAGAACGCATTAATATCCTGCTTTAATACAGATTTGGAATCAGAGTGAGTACCAAGCGAACCGACCCTGAGGCAAGATCGTGGCGATCTGAATTAACCCCACATGAAGAAACACATAGACTAGGTAATTTAGGGCAGGTACTGGACTGTGGACACTCCTTAGACTGTGTATTTGTAATGTCGCTTGAAGATGTAGATACCACGATTCTTGGTGAGCAGGTTGGTTTTGCAACAATCGAATTGCATGACCAACTTGGCTCAACCATGGAGCGAGCTCGAGTATTAGCAGCTATTGAGGAGATAGAACTCCCAGCGCTCATTCTTACTGATTATCAGACGGGTGGTTTTGGCCGTCGTGGAAGCGGGTGGTGGCAAGAGAGAGGTAGCCTTGCCGTAAGTATCGTGCTCGATAAGAAGTATGTTGGGCTCGACGTGCAGCCGATGTGGTCACTGATTTGTGGTCTTGCTTTGGCTGATGCACTGGGGGCACTTGAGCCGAGTATCACTACGCATGTGAAATGGCCCAATGACATTGAAGTTGACGGTGCAAAAATTGCTGGTCTGTTACTCGAAATAGTAGCCTTTGATCGAGCTATTCTTGGGATTGGTGTGAATACAAATGGTAGTAGGACACGTGCACCTTCCTCTCTCTGTCATCGGATCATGACACTTCCTGATCTGACGGGTCGTAGAATGTCACGAACAAAGCTACTTGAAAAGTTTATGTCTCGCTTTCTTGATTTCGCACGTATGGTGCAAACAAATCCAGCACAGTTTGTTCATCAGTATCAGTTGCGCTGTGGACAGGTTGGTCGAACTGTAAAAGTGTATAAAAAGGACGACGTTATAGAGGGTTTTTGTGCCGGTATTGCTCGAGATGGTAGTTTGATAGTTGATACGGTGCGTGGGAGACAGCAGATTTTGTCTGGGAGTCTCAGGCCCCCGGATGAACAAGACTAATGAACTTTTTTGGCGTAGACACAGACTTCTTGTCCTCCTGTTGAAAGTTGTCGTGCATAGGGTGAGAAACCCCACGTGTGAAATTGTTTGATCCAACCAGATAATTCAGATGCTTGGTTCCAGCTGGGTAATTTGAGGGTTGCAATGACTCCTTGGACACGATTGCCTTTAGCTTTGACAACACGTTCAATGGCTTCTAGCGTGCTTAGAGGATCGATATTCATATCTGCGACAACCCAATGAAATCTACGAAGAGATCTTAATTTGATATCACGAGCTCGCATTCGCCATTGTTCAAAATTTTGATGGGTGCTGACACACTTATCAACAAGGGCAGGATCAACACCAACAACATGAAGACCTGACTCGAGAAGACGTTGGCAGGCACCCCCTGGAGCAGCACCTAACTCAATAACGTGTTGACCAGCTCTCATTGGGATATCGAACGTGGTCATTACTTCATCAAGCTTGAGCCATGCTCGTGAGACTTTTTCTTGAGGCAGGGAAAATGGGTAAAGTCCCCCTGGCCAGCAACTTGGTGGCTTGGCTGCACGGTGCCATCCCATCCACCAGCGATCTGGTGAATCAACACAGCAATCCATGACAAGATCACCTGGTTGAGCAATAGCCGTTTGGTTTGAACGGTTTGTTGTGTACATACTGGAAAGAACATCACGTATGTCATCAAGTTCCTGATGGGACTGATCACGAGACCAAACATGAATGACATCCCATGTGGAGTGGTCAAGAAGTGATAATACGGCTTCGGCTCGTTCCAAAATACTTTTACCTTTGACCTGCCCACATGAGCGGACACAGGTCGTGTTGAAAATCAGGTCAGGAAAAAAGTCATCAGGTGGATCGAAGTCTCCCAAACGAAAGGTAACAACACCGCTCCTCCATGCTGCTTTGGTCAGATGAGGTAGTAGTTTTTTCTGTTGCTGACAAAGTGCTTCTTCCGCTCCCGCTTTACAGGATAGAAGGAGAAAGTCACTTCTTTTTGTCGGGGCATGGGACATCGCACAATCTTAGAAGAATGGTATGGGCTTGGGGTGATATCAAACTCCTCATAGAAGAAGAGTGATAAAAATTAGGCCGGCCCGGGCGCCCAAGGGCCCGGGCCGGCCTTTCTCGTCTGAACGTAAACATGAAGAGAAAAAATCCAATTGAATTATTCTCAACATACCCGATGACTAATTGTGAGTCCGAAGAATCACATCATCGGAAGAAGAACTAGCCGTGGGCCTTCTTCTTGGCCTTCTTTTTGGCCTTCTTCTTAGCCTTCTTCTTAGCGGCCTTCTTTTTGGCCTTCTTCTTGGTGGCCTTCTTCTTGCCAGCCTTCTTCTTGGCCTTCTTCTTAGCGGCCTTCTTCTTCTTCTTTGCCATGAAAATGGCTCCTTGCCATGAGCACCCGGAAACCATCACGACCGTACCCCTAGGGTGCTCTCGGCGGGGTCGGGCGACGTTTCAAAACGTTTCACAATCCATAAGTGGGATACACAAATGCAATGTGAAGTGTGTGTTTTGGGCGATAACCATAAAAACTGTCAATAGTGTTTCACCAATTTTTTTAATAAATTTCCTAAGAATGTTCAGAATTCTGTGCAGAAGCGTCACCTCTTTTGAGTGAAACTTACAGTGGTATGATCGAAGAGAGGTTTCGATATCTTATTGATGGCACTGTTTTTACATCACCTAAACGGAGCGTGTACACACACATGAAATTGAAGAATAGCCTATATTTAGCGAATAGAATGGCCTCTCTAGAGCCATCTGCCACACTCGCGATGGCGGCTCGGGCATCTGCGATGAAAGCGTCTGGATTGGATGTCATTGACCTTTCGGTTGGCGAACCTGACTTCCCAACGCCTCAGCATATTTGTGAGGCAGCTGAGAAGGCGATTCGGGCCGGAAAAACAAAATATACTCCCGCGGCTGGGATTCCAGAGCTTCGAAAGGCCATTGCAGACGATTGGACTCAGCGGACAGGTATTGAAGTATCTCCGAAACACATTGTGGTCTCAAACGGTGCGAAGCATGCCCTTCATAATGTCTTTACAGCAACACTCAATGAAGGTGATGAAGTCATTGTGCCAACACCCTACTGGGTGAGCTATGCAGAACTCGTAAAAATTACGGGGGCAAAGCCAGTACTGGTACCAACTCACATTGAGGAGAACTTCAAACTTCAACCCAATGCTTTTCGAGAGGCGATTACACCAAAAACCAGAATGCTCCTTCTCTGTTCACCAAGTAATCCAACAGGTGTTGTGTATACCCCAGAGGAGCTTGGTGCATTGGCTGACATAGCCATTGATGCCAATCTCGCAGTGATTTCAGATGAAATCTATGATCAATTGATTTTTGATAATCGCCCAACTGTATCATTTCCCACTGTCCGACCAGGATTATCAGACCGAACAGTGGTAGTTGCTGGTGTCAGTAAAACCTATTCAATGACCGGTTGGCGAATCGGTTGGACGATTTCACCTGAACCTCTTGCAAAGTCAATTGGAAGTTTACAGAGCCAGGAAACGAGTAACCCATGTAGCGTGAGCCAACATGCGGCAATAGCAGCGATAACAGGTCCTCAGCAGTGTGTGGCTGACATGCAATGCGAATTCCAGAAACGTCGAGACCTTGTAACAGAGCGCCTCAAAGCGATGACGGGGGTAAAATTACCGGATATTGGCGGGGCCTTCTATGCATTTTTTGACATTTCAGAGCATCTGGCATCTGGCAGGAGAGGAATAGAAAACTCCCTTCAGTGGTGTGAAGCTGTACTCGAAGAAAAGCATGTTGCACTTGTAGCAGGCAGTGCCTTTGGGGCAGAAGGCAATGTGAGAATGTCGTTTGCTGCATCTGAAGAGCAACTCAATGAAGGTCTCAGTCGCATAGAAAACTTTCTGACAGGATAACAAGAAACGTTAAGAAAACATGTGTACTCTTGGGATCATCCTTGCCGGTGGTACGTCTCGTCGGATGAAGCTACCTGCTGGAGTCAACAAGGCATCAGTACCCATCGCCGGTTATTCACTTATCCATCATGTTGTTCAGGCAATCCGACCGGCAGTAGATCGTCTTGTCGTTGTTGTGTCGCCAGAACATCCATCTCCTGAAATAAGTGGCATTGATGAGATTGTTCACGATACCACTCCGCATGCTGGTCCATTGTCTGCGATTGCAGATGCTTTGCAGATAACCGGCAAGGATATGAAAACATGTTTTGTCTCATCGTGTGATGTACCGTTCCTAAAGACGGACATTATTCACCTTCTTTTGAACAAACTGAATGACCCGAAGATACTCTGGGCGGTGCCGTGGGTGTCGGACCATCCCCAAGTCCTGGCTTCAGCTCTCCGTGTAACAATTCTTGACGAAGTCAAGCGGTATCTCGCGACTGGGAGACATGATCCGCGCGGCTTGATTGACCATTTAAGTGCGACTTCATCGCAATCTAAACATTCTGTTCATCTGGTCAAAGCTGCGGAACTTGTCAGCGTCGACCCACAACTCATGTCATTCAATGATATAGATACACCCAATGATCTTGCGCAAATGACCTCTAGGCTTCTATACTCCGGTGTATGGCGAAGCAACATTCTCACAAGAAACGAAGGCACAAACAGTGGCGAAGATGGGTGAGAAGCCTATCGATTTGTGCAATGACTGCAGCAGTTCTTTGGGCAGTCCCAATCGTGCTTGTGGAAACGCCTGTTCGTGACATACCTCTTTCGATGGCATTCAAGGGTATCAATGGACATCTGACAAGCCATGGAGCTATTTGGAACTGGGCAGGTCCCATTGAATATCGATCTATCGTACTGACTGACGCAGATGATCGAATTGTTGGACATATCCCGAAGATCTCTATGAGTCGAGGGCTCCTTTCCCTTGGGTTCAACTATCTCATGGGAGGGACATACGACCTTGGAACGATCAAAATAGTTGGTGCGGATGTACTTGCAGAGGTCCGCCCTAAAGGAAGTAATCTCGAAGATATTTTTAATCCGTGGCTCTTTACAAAAAACAATGCACAAGACGATCACTCACAACGCAAGTCGATATCAGATGTGCACCTGAGCATTGAAATAATCGATGCGTCAGTGGACCTTGTGGATATTCCACGAAATGACAGCTGGCGACTTACGGAAGTTATTGCCTCACTAACGTTTCGTCCAGCAGATTCGATATCACAACTCCTGTATGAGTGGACAGCTGCTGGACGGCTTATACATAGTGGCCAACCCGTATCGTCTATCACTCTCGATGGGCTTTCGAATGAGATCAATATGCAGTCTATTGATAATACTAAGATCACTGCAGGTGTCACGGCAGTCATGGCACGTAATGGTGGCTGGTCAATTTCAGCCCCAGCTTCTTATGACGGTCATCCACAGACATTTGCCGTGGCTACTCATCAGCTGCCGCTGGGAGTGTCGAGTGTAGCTGCTACACGTTTTAGTATAGATCATCTTCTTGATGGTCTGGCTGATGCCCGCCTGGACATAACCCTTCCAGACATAGAGCAAAACCCTGAATTTCAAGACAGCGGTCTGAATATTTCAGGATCATTTTTTGGAGAACAATTAGCGGTTTGTGAATCGGAAGCGCTTTCAGAAGTATTCACCATCCAGGATTGTAAGGTGCCTTTTGATATCAACATTAAAGATGAGATAATTACGATACGTGATCTTCGCGCAGAATCACCACTGCTTGAAGCTGAAGTATCGGGTCGGATTCGATTGCCACACAGTGATCTGTGGGAGTGGGGGAATAACGTTGTACAGGAGAATTTTGCTGTCGCTGCGAATGTCGATCTTGCAGCATTATCAACAGCAATTCGAGGTGGTTTTTCTGTGCGACCAGATGTTGAAATTACGAGTGGAAATATTCATTTCTCAGCCTTAGCGCGCCCCGATGGAAAAGATCGTGTTTTAGAGCTGAGAGCGCAAGCAAAAGATTTTTCTGCAATTCATTATGGCAAAGAAGGCCAACGACCATTGCATTGGAATGAGCCTTTTACAGCTTGGATGCGTGGCCGAAGAGGAAGGCACAAGGATCAATTTCATATAGAGGAAGCAAGGATAGGCTCCTCAGCCATTGAGCTTGCAGCGACGGCAACTCCTGAGACTGCCAATGTCCAATGGACAGTCGACATCAATAAACTTATGAGTGAATTATCAGAAGTGCTTGACGTTGAAAGATCAATTTTTCAAGGATCTGCGCATGGTTCACTTTCTGTATCACGGGAGGCGACAACTGGTATATCGAAGTCTACTTTTTCTACATCAGTGACAGATTTTACATACAGACTTCCTGATCAGCGCGAATGGGACGACGAGAACATCTTGATTGAAGCAGAAACGGTAGGTAATCACTCTCAGAGCGGCTATCGCCTTGAGCAAGCCCACATTCATATGAGAGCTTCTGGAGATTCTCTGACAGCAACCTTAGATGGTGGAGCCATCGTACACCCTGAATCTATGTTTGTTCACTTCTCAGGTGAA
>CAXFJI010000060.1:0-10073 GCA_964003275.1 uncultured Planctomycetaceae bacterium | reverse complement strand
AAGAAAAAGCAAATGTTATTCCATCTCCTATACTGTACCGTACGAACAAGTCATCAAAAACATTAACGGAGTTCAAGAACGCTATGTCACAGGTATTTTCACGAGCTTCGTTATTCGCGATGTCACTCTTAGTCGCGACGGCAGGCCTTGGGCTATGGCTTGGAGACTTACATGGACAAACAGATCCACTCGTTCTTCGGTGGGGAACTGTACACCGGCTTTCGGGTGTTCTGGCAGCACTTGTTGTCGTGCTTGTCAACAGCATGGGAGTCACTTATTTCATTGGTACAGGCCGATGGTGTCGAGAAGTTGTTGAAGCCTATCACCTCAATTCAGCATTTATTGAACGAAGTAAAAAACTCAAGAAATCTGCATTCCCATTTGCCTTAATGGGAATGCTCGGTGTGGTTGCTATCGTAGCTCTGGGCGGGGCAGCAGATCCTGCTTCTGGTCGCCCGGGCACGGAGAACTGGGTGACGCCTCACCTTCTTGGTGGCTTAGGCATCAGCGCAGGAATCGCAATCTGTTTTCTTGGCCAACTCACTCCAATTCGAGCCCACAGTGTTTTGATTGATGACGTAATGAAAGAAGTTCACCATGCTCGTAAAGTTCGTGGCCTTGATACAAAAAGTACGTAACTATCTTCTTGAGAATTTCTGTATCACTGGGGCTGCATGAGATGCCCAGAAGATGAGTGGCTATGGTGACTATGTGAAGATTTTTCTAATGCCGTAATACCAAAAGCCACTAATAGACCGCTAGCGAGTGCTACTGTAAGTAACACTCGATCATGACTGTGAAACTGAACCTCTGGCAAAAGATCTGCTGCTGCAATACACAAAAATGCACCTGCCGCCATTGCGAGGGCAATCCCCAGCAAGCTTCCATGGGCGTCTCCAAAAAACTGAAGACTCAACAAAAATACTATGGATCCAAGTGGTACAATCAAAGCGTATAGTCCATTGACAACGGTTCTCATGTGAGGCGTTGCATCTGAATGCACCATGAGGGTGGCAATGATTCCTGCATCAAATGGCTTATGAAGCAATATTGCCAAAAAAGTTGCAAGCCCTGCCAGCATGCCGGCTCCATGCATCACATCTGTGTTGACCGAGGCTGCAAGAGCGGCCCCGTCAGCTAGGCTGTGTAGCGAAAGTCCGGCAAAGGCTCCAACCCAAACCCATTGTGACGACTGACCTGCCCCATGATGCAATTCACAAGAATGATCAGCAGCATTGGGTGTTGTACGTGGATGATCAAGTTCACAGGCATGTGCCAACAAATCTCGATCGGCTGTATGGTGAGCATGACCATGGAAAAATCGCTCGAGTAAAAACATGAGAAAAAAACCTGCAATAGACCAAGCCGCAGTAGCGTTGATGTCATTACCAAGTTGATAAAAAGCGTGAGGCAACAGGTGCAAAAACCCTACTCCCAACATAACGCCCGCAGTGAAGGAGAGCAGCACCTGCATTCGTCTATGTCCAATGGCAATAAAAGCCATTGTCATCCCACCTGCAAAAGCTGCAGCAGCGATGAACACAAGGTATATCCCAAGGCTGAATGTCTTCCAGTAAATGGGAGCCATAACAACTTCTCTATCTACTCATACAGATTGCAGTGCGATTTAGACCATAAAATCAAGGAGGGGATCACTTCTTCACCCTCATTGAACGGACACGTAATACTGAATCACCTTGCAATGATTCCCTAGCATTTTCAAATCCAACACGTCCCAAATGGGCTGTGCAAAGCCGTGATGGTGAGATTTTAAGAAAAATTTGTCGTTCACACAGAGTCACAAGTTGTTCCCAACATCAACGCCTGTATTGCCATGGAGCTGGCTGGGTTTGATACATCCGAGAAGCCTGCTCAACCTGCTGACGAACGACAGCATTGTACTCGGTCTTGTGTGCGTCGAACGCTGCACACGCTCCTAATACAATGAGCAACAAGTAGGTGACGATATTCGCCCATGCTTCACCACCAATGAACTTCATCGCTGTCCCAAAAGACTTTTTTACCTTTGGTCCAAAAAGCCCGAGTTTCACTGACCATATTTCATCGAGCACAAGATGGGTCAGGTATCCAAGAACAGCTCCTCCCGCAACAAAATACCGACACATTGGATCAAATGAATCAAAAGCAAGAAATACAATGAGGCCCGCAACGGCTGCCGCCGGAACACTATGGAACATTCCTCGATGTACAGAAAAAGTGCTTAGTAGCCACGCAAGCCCAAAACGAAGAGCCAAATAAATTGCACCACCAGCTATGATGGTGGCCTCGAGTGATAACGAAAGGTGCTGCACCCTTGGAAAAAGCATGACCGGCACAACGGCAGCAACGAATCCAACACTTTCCTGCAGCGGTCTACCTGAATCACTATCAAGATCCGGCATCATGCCGGATGCTGCGCAAAGTCCCGCAGCCAACGTGCAGGTCAGAGGAGGGAGGCCTGCATACCATGCAGCCGCTCCGTAGGTCATTCCCACGATGGTTGAACCCGTAACATGCTCGCGAAACCCGGGCACTGTAAAACTTCCCCTTTGCCGTGATTAGCGCAGACTATCAGACAACGATAGCACTATCTCCTCGGCACTTTAATGAAGCAAGCGACACATTGAATTGATTACCATCCCCTGTACTGCCGGAACGACAAGGTTTACCTAGGGTGAACCGGAAATACTTCCTCCTTAGTAGTGACAATTGACGCATTCAATCAACACTTTAGGTGATATAGGGGGAATAGGGGTCTTTTTACCGCAGGTTCCCCGACTCATATTTTTGATTCACGGGCTCAACATTGATCTTCGTTCCATATCACATGATCCCTACACTCGCCGCCCACATGAGGAGGATGCGCTGTGGCAATCGAAGGTTATGATCTGGTGATGCTAGGAATCCTAGCTGCAACGGCACTACTCGGTTACTTCAAGGGTATGGTGTGGCAATTGGCCTGGATTGCTGGCATTGTCGTGAGTGGTTTTGTCTCCATGCGATTTGGCAACCAATTTGCGCCCTACTTCGGTCAACAAGAACCATGGAATCGGTTTGCCTCCATGCTTGCTTTATATGTAGGCACTTCGTTGGCTGTGTGGCTCCTTTTTCAGATTGTCTCTGGTGCAATCAACGCCATTCACCTTTCCGCATTTGACCATCAACTAGGCCTTCTCTTTGGTGCTGCAAAAGGGATTCTATTGTGTGTTGTCATCACTTTTTTTGCCGTCATGCTGGCCCCAGATTATCGTTCTCAAGTCGTTACAAGTCACAGCGGTCAAATCGTGGCAACATTACTTGTTCGAGCTGATGAGTATTTGCCAAAAGAAATACACGAAACAATTGACCCGTTTGTAAAGCAATTTGAAGAACAATTTCAGCAATCTGGTGGCCAACCGGTGACAAGAACAGCATCATCTGGCACAACTGACGTGACTGACGGCACGTCACCTTTGACATCCATTTGGAACGGAATCAGCTCGGCCGCAGCCTGGGCAGGTGCAGAAAAGATTACTCCGGCGGAGCAGGGGACCCCCGCCAAGGGAGGACTTCCAAAGGGTTCGTCCTGGTTTGTACCGTCCAGCGAAACCCCGACGGCTCAACCGGCCGGCTATCAGACACCCACAGCCAGACCAGAATCGAGCAGTTTTTCATCCCCTCCTTCGAACACACCACCACAGCAGTTTCCGATTGGTGCCCAGTCTCCGCTAAAAACTTCAGGCACCTGAGAACACCGCCTAAGATCTTTGACATCAGCAGAACAGTGGTGATGAACAAAACTTGGTTGACGATCTAGAAAACGCACAAAAACACGTGAGATCAGGCTTTGATGGAAGGGGCCCCCAAACCGGACATAAGAGACATTATCGGACGTTGGGAGGGGGGGTCGTTTTCCGGCGTGTTATGCATCTGTTTCAGCCGGATCAAGATAAACGCCCAGTTGACGGAATCTCATATACCTCGCCTCAACCAGTGAATCGACTGATTCTTGACTGAGCTCCTTCAATGTACGAGTAAGGTACGTCTTCAGACGAGAGGCCATCTGCCGCGGTTCTCTATGAGCCCCCCCGGCTGGTTCATCGATGACATGGTCCACAACACCAAATTCTGAAAGATCCCGAGATCGCATCCGTAGGGCTCTTGCTGCATCAGCCTTAAACTCGGCACTTTTCCAGAGAATACCTGCACATCCTTCTGGGCTGATGACGCTGTAATAAGCGTGCTCAAGGATCGCCACACGATCTCCTACACCAATTCCAAGCGCTCCACCCGATCCTCCCTCTCCGATGACGACACAAATGATTGGAATTGGCAGCGATGCCATTAAGAACATGCTTTCCGCAATCACTTGCGCCTGGCCGCGCTCCTCAGCACCAACTCCTGGATAAGCGCCAGGCGTATCGATCAGACACACCACAGGCAAGCCATATTTGGCAGCCAATCGCATCTTTCCCATTGCCTTGCGATATCCCTCAGGATGCGCACACCCAAAATGGCAAGCCTGACGTTCCGCAAGAGTCTTACCTTTTTGATGGCCGATCACCAGAACTTTTCGACCGTCTAGTTTGGCAAAGCCGCAAAGCATTGCTGGATCATCACCATAGGCCTTATCGCCGTGGAGCTCAACAAATTCATCAAACACCATCTGGAGATAGTCACTTGTTTTGGGCCGATCCGGATGACGGGCTATTTCAACAGTCTGCCAAGGATCCAGACTCCCAAAAACCTTTCGTTGTACCTCAACAAGTTTTCTCTTGAGCAGACGCAACTTCTCTTGCTCCTGTCCGTCAATAGGAGCCGCTTCAAGCGCCGTGATTTGATCCTCGATCTCGTAGATCGGATTTTCTAATGGAAGACGATGGAGTCCACGTGCCATAGCAAAAAGAATCCTTTTATAAAATTGATAACTGATTTCATAGAGTTTCTCTGTTTCACCCCGCTGACGTCAATTGGGATCAGTCAAACGAAGATAGAAGAGGCATTGCCTGAACCTAAACTCATGACTGAAGACTTCCGATATCAGCAATAACATCCTGCATTGACTGAGGTCGGTCCGATGCCTGCTTTGCCATCATTCGACGAATGAGTCTCTCAGCAGCTACAGGAAATGAAGGAACCGCAGTACGCACTGTCGGCACAGGTGCTGAAATATGTTTGTTCAACAGGTCATTCTCAGTTGATGCGGAGTATGGCACCTGACCCGTGACAAGTTCAAAAAATGTACACCCCAGTGAGTAAATATCTGCACGACGATCAACGCAGCGCCCTCGAATCTGCTCTGGTGCAATATAACTGGGTGAACCTTGAGCCTGCTGCCCCCCCAGCCAAGATCGAAGCAAATTTGGCTTTCGAGTTGAAATAGCAAAGTCTATCACTTTGACTCTTCCTGAACGATCCAACAGGACATTGTCTGGTTTGATATCACGATGCACCCAACCTCGACTATGCATGTGTTCAAGAGCCATCGCAATTTCCATAGCTATTTTGTGCAAGTATGGTGCAATCTGTCCTGTTCCATCAGCCAACCGTTGCTTGAGGTTTGGATGAGGAAACGATTCCATGACTAATCGCGGCAGGTCGTTATCTGAAAAAAACTCCTTAATTCGAATGAGTCCTGGATGGGCAAATTGCTTTGAAACAGCCAATTCATGTTCCAGCAATTGAGATTGATCTTTACTGTGTGCCATTTCAGGATCGATGACTTTTACAGCCACAGGCGACACTGACTGACTCTCCACTGCTTCCCATATCTGGCAGTGCTTTCCAACACCAAGTTGGCGTACAAGAGTCAAGTTACCGATTTGTGTAGGCAAACTGGCCATGGAGGCTCCGGATCAAGTTCTACAGTCAAAAGTATAAGGCCATGTGGAGGTGCCGTTGGCCCAGTTGCAGAACGATGTCGAGCAACAAGAGCCTCACGCATCCAGTCCGGCTGACGTTTTTCACATCCAATCATTACAAGGGATCCCGCAATGATACGAACCATATTGTACAAAAAACCATTCCCCTCAACTTCAATCCATACTTCAGAATCTAAGAACGCATCTTCTGCAGGTTTTCGCACTACATCAATGCGATAAATCGTTCGAACTTTTGATCGCCGCGTGGATGAGGTGGTTTCAAATGATGTAAAGTCATTTTCTCCCACTAAGAATGAGGCAGCCTTTTGCATCAGTTTTTCATTGAGACGCTTCTTCCATCGCCATACGAAACTTCTCTGAAGCACAGGCCGCCACGGTGCGTCATGGATGCGGTAACGATACGTTTTGCGAACTGCCGCACGCATAGGGCTGAAATCTTCTGCAACCTCAGCTCCATTAATGACCGTTACATCTGAAGGTAATTTAGCATTGAGTGCTTTCACCCATACGTCTGGAGGAAAACCTCTCCGAGTCGAAAACGTAACGATTTGGGATAGGGCATGTACCCCTGCATCAGTACGACTACACCCTCGAGGGAGAACCGTCTCTCCACTTATTTCATAAATTGCCTCAGCGAGCACTCCTTGCACGGTACGTCTGCTAGGCTGAGCCTGCCAACCAGAAAACCGCGTACCGTCATACGCAAGCCTCAGACACATTGAACGGATAGATGACGACGCCCCCACCTCAATCATCCATGCACCGTCCGCTCCCACGACAGAAGCCCTCGCGTAACCACATGCTCAGCAATTTGTACAGCATTCGTTGCCGCACCCTTTCGGAGATTATCTGAAACACACCACAAGGCAATACCCGTTGGACTTGATGTGTCTTCACGAATTCTCCCAACAAATACTGCGTCCTGACTACTACTTGTTCGAGGCATGGGATACACACCTTTTTCCAAATTATCGACAACCTCAATGCCAGGTGCATCAGCTAAAAGACGACGAGCATCATTGGCAGAAATTTTTGTCTCTGTCTCAATAAGAATTGATTCACTATGACTGACAGCAACGGGCACTCGTACGCATGTTGCACAAACACCTATCGTTTCATCATCAAAAATTCTTTTTGTTTCGAGCACCATCTTCATCTCTTCGCTCGTCATCCCTCCAGAGCGATGAGAACCAATTTGTGGAATCAAGTTGCCTGCAATAGGGTGATCAAAAACCTCGTGCTTTTCTACCTCATTCTTGAGCCAAGCAGTTGTCCCCTGCTCCAATTCAGACGTTGCCGCCAACCCAGCCCCACTTACAGCCTGATAGGTACTTACAATCACACGCTTGATCTTCGACACATCATGAAGAGGCTTCATGACCATGACCATCTGCGTTGTCGAGCAGTTTGGGCTCGCAATAATACCTTGATGTTTATCTATGGCTGACGCATTCACCTCCGGAATGACTAAGGGAACGCTAGGATTCATCCGAAACTGTGCGCTTTCATCCACAACGACAGTCCCCTTCTCGACAGCCCACGGAACGAATTCTGCTGCCACTTCATCTGGTGTACTCCCGATAGCCAATTGAACTCCCTCAAATGCTTCCGGGGTCAGTACTTCAACATCAAATGTTCGACCAGCTACCGTGATTGGTTTTCCAGCCGACCTAGGAGAGGCAAGAAGTTTGAGTCGCTTCGCTGGAAAATCTCTTTCAATCAGGAGGGAAATAATGATACGGCCAACAGCGCCAGTGGCACCAACAACAGCCAATGTGTCAATCATGAAATGACTTTCATCTTTTCAGGGGTAGCCGGACAAAAAATATACGCTCAAAAAACTCAACTGGAACGAATGCTAAATTTGCAACAATCATCGATAGACCAAATTCCATCATGCCCATGGTGAGGCCGATTCCCAAGTGCACCAGTACAGCCATCGTCAAAACAATGGGCCGTGTGAGACGAGGCCAAATAAGTGCCGCATATGTGACCTCCCAGAATAAGGCAACCAATGTAACACCATTTACGAGAAATGGATGTGAGGCAGTCCACGTCATATCAATTGTTCGGTATTGGATATTTGCAGCAGCCCCCCAAAGTGCCGTCCCTTCCCACCAACTCGCACCAAGCAGTTTTCCACAACCAGCAAAAAAATAGACAATGCACAAATGCACTTGTAACAATCTGAGAGCAATGGTTGCCTGCACTGAAGACGTAGCATTTCTTGCAAAAATAAATTGATCGAGTGAGAGCACGGCCCCAGCCGGACCAATTGCAAGTGGAATCATCAGCAAACCAAGTGTGTCATCAAATCCAAATACATTGAGAGGCGCTCGGTTGACTGCACTCACCAGCCCAACAAAAGACACTATTGCCGCAAGACGAGTTGCCAGTCCAAACGTCAGCATCAAAGAGGCAATCAGCGTAATACCGCAAAGCACTCTTAATGATGATGGCGAGGCTGCGGCAAAATACCAACTCCATTGCCAAGGTTGATCATTGGAACGCCAGACATTGTCGGGGGCTTGCCAACCATTCACTCCAAAAAAACCATCGACATCAAGGAACCACACAACCATTGACCACGCAAGCAAAAGTCCTGTCGCTATACGAATCACAGCCAACACAAGAGGGCCCGAAGGAGTAAACCAAAACCGGTTCCACTCCACACCCCAGTCGCTCAACCATGACTCTTCCGAGCGTTGTTGAAACCTGTCCGAAGAAGCCATCATGGAATATTCCTCTTTGCAAAAGCGTACGTGCCAAGAGGAATTAACAAGTCCTCCCCTACCCTGCCCTGAAGGACCTCATCTGGTGTTGGTAAATAGTGTTCAACGAGGGTCAACTCAACTTGGCTCCCCTGCTCTTGCTCCAGAATGTGAGCTGCAATATCCATAACAATAGGTTGCCACTCTCTTTTCGCATTGCTCACAACTTCCATCGGGGCGCCAGGTAACGGCACCAGTGATGCTATTTTTTCTGGAAGCATGAATCGTCGGTGATATAACAATCGAGGCCAATCACTCTTTGCATCTGGAATGCTACCCGAGCGACTCGTACCGTCTGGCATCTGTACTGACCATCGAAAAGAATGCCCTGGGCCAGGATTGGGCGCAAAAAATCTGTAACCATGCCCAAGAGCAAGTGCTCCGACAACAGGACGAACAGGCTGAAGCAATCGGTCAGCCAGCAGGCTCGCTGGAGGCGGACCAGCCAATGGCGGCAACACAACAACTACTAAATATGCGCAAATAGCTAGTGAAACAATACTTCTCTGCCAAAGTGGCCATACCCTGTAGTCGTTCATGCTGTTACTTTACCAAGCCACAGGCCACAGTTCCCAGAAAGAAAAAACCCCTGCAGGACTTGGGCTTTCCTGCAGGAGTTTCAATGGGACTTTTACCGATTCAGACCCCGCTACTGCACTAAAGCAGTAGCATCAGCAAGTGTGGACAGGTCACTCGTTGGATCAATTGATAGCTCAACTGTCTCTCCAGCTTTCAGGTCAATGATTTTCGAAACCATTTTCTGTCGACCATCAACAAGACTTGCAACACGGATTTCATAGCCTTTCCATGATTTTCCCGCAGGCAACATTGTGGTCTCAAATTGACGCGTTTCACCACTCGAGCCCGTTGCATTACCAGCAAGCCAGACTTGAGCGTCCGCAGGCACATGAAGTGTGACGGTCGTTGTTGGTGATGTCTCGTTCGCAATCGAGCGATTTTCCAAATCCTGATCGAAAGACAGACGAGTACCTTCTCCCGCAGACAAGGAAACGACACGTGATTCTTCAGTTTCAATACCATCACGCTCCAGCGACATCTGAACAGTAAACTCATACTGTTTTCCAGGAACCAAACCTCGCGAGATATATCGACGCACTTCCCCAGTAGCCTTCGTCCTCACGCCATTCACAAAAATCTTGGCGTCAACAGGAACCTCAACTGTAAGCATCGCACCATCGGCAGGGACTACTGTTGAATCTTCGGAAGCTGGTTTTTCAGAAGGTATGACGACCTCTGTACCCTCACCAGTAGCAGACGATGGTTCGACTGTTTTGTAAGACTCAACAGGCATACTTGATGATAAACCGGACATGGAGGAATAGCCTGTTGAAGGGTATCCACCATAGGATCCACCAGAAGAGCCGCCGTAAGAGTAGGAACCACCCGATGAGCCACCATAAGAATATGAACCACCTGATGA
>CAXFJI010000059.1:0-10159 GCA_964003275.1 uncultured Planctomycetaceae bacterium | reverse complement strand
TACTCAGCAGATTGAACCGACAAATCCATCCCCAGACGCAAACCAAGCTCACCGAGCTTTTCATCAATTTCCTGCATGGTGGTCTCACCAAAATTCCGAACATCAAGCAACTCTTCACGAGTTCGAGACACAAGGTCTCGAATGCTTGCAATACCTGATTCATGCAGACAGTTGTTCGCACGCAGCGACAACCTCAAATCGGACACAAGCATTCCAAGACGACTCTCGAGCGGAGCTTCCAATGAGAGCACATCGCTTGCAGCCGGCAAACTAACAGCCGCATCTGGCTGGGTATACGCAACAAATGGATTGAGATGCTTCCGAAGAATTTTAGCCGCCTCAACCATAGCCATTTCTGGAGTCACCGTGCCATCAGTCCATATCTCCATAGTCAACTTGTCATAATTCGTCTTTTGGCCAACCCGTGTTTCCTCAACCTCATAGCGAACACGAGTCACCGGGCTAAATACTGCATCAACCGGAATAATCCCGATCTCCTGTGCATCAGGGGTATGCTCACTAGCCGGGACATAACCACGACCATTTTCAACAACCATTTCTAACTCGAAAGGAATATCATCCGTTAGAGTGGCGATGACGAGATCCTTATTCACGACTTCAACCGCTTCATCGGTTTGGACATCTGCACCCGTGACAGCCCCTTGCGCACTTTTCTCAACGCGAATCACACGAGTCGAGTCACTGTTGTTTTTTACAACAAGACTTTTCACTGCAAGCACGATGTCTGTAACATCCTCGAGCACGCCTTTGATGGTTGTGAACTCATGGAGAGCTCCACCAACTTTTATCTGCGTGATCGCACTCCCCTCCAGACTTGACAAAAGCACTCTCCGAAGGCTGTTGCCAACTGTCGTACCAAAACCACGCTCAAAGGGCTCAGCCGTAAATTTGCCGTATGTTGGCGACAGTGTCTTGGAATCAGGCGTCACAGCCCCGGGAAGCTCAAGCCCACGCCAGCGAATATGCATCAAATACTCCTTGAACAACTCAAAAGTGTCTAAAAACCGAGATACCTACTAGGAACATAACTCATACAAATTGGACATTAATCAAACACGACGTTTTTTCGGTGGACGACAACCGTTATGAGGGAGAGGAGTAATATCCTCAATACTCTTTACGTTCATGCCAGCAGCAGTCAGAGCAGTAATCGCACTTTCACGACCACTCCCAGGCCCCTTCACTCGCACCTCTAAATCCTTCACACCAAACTTGGAGGCTTTTTCCGCCGCCTGCTGCGCCGCACATTGACCGGCAAACGGGGTACCTTTCCGGCTCCCCTTAAAGCCACACGTGCCTCCGCTTGACCAACAAAGCGTATCACCTCGATGGTCAGTGATCGTCACTGTTGTGTTGTTAAAACTAGCGTGGATAAAGGCAATCCCTGCTGTAACGTTTTTCTTTTTTGAAGATTTCGTGGCCTTAGACATTGTTTTTCAAATTCCTACCTAAAACTAAGTTTACTTAAGATCCTTTACGCCCTTCTTGCCAGCCACAGTCTTTTTCGGCCCCTTTCGGGTACGCGCATTTGTGCGAGTTCTCTGACCGCGAACAGGCAGGCCACGACGATGACGCAAACCTCGATAGCATGCGATATCCTTCAGACGAGAAACACTCTGGGCGGTCTGCCTACGCAATTGACCTTCCACGACATAGTCTTTATCCAAGAGTGCAGCCAAACGAGCCAACTCATCTTCGTGAAGTTCACGAGCCATACAGAGTGGTTCAATACCAGCCTTGTGGCAAAGCTCCCTCGCAACACGAGGCCCAACACCATAGAGGTACTGCAATGAGTAAACCGTTTTTTTCTCTGACGGGATATCAACGCCTAGAAGTCGTGGCATAACGAATGGTCCAATATTGAATCAGTCTGTTGTTTTTGAAAATGAAAACCTACACTACTATCCGGAATGATTGTCAGAGTTTTCAGCACTCCTGCAGTGGCTAAAGAGTGATGAAAACTACTACCTCCTCACCCCTGCCTTTGCTTGTGGCGTGGATCAGAGCAAACAACGAAGACCACGCCTCGCCGCTTCACAATTTTGCACTTTTCGCACATTTTGCGAATACTTGCGCGAACCTTCATGCTCAAACTCACAGGGGGGGATCTTCTGACCGGGGAGGTCAAAAGCGAATCAAAGGAGCCCCAAAGTATAGGATCGAAAGAGGGTAATTCACAAGGGGGTGGCTTTTTCCGGCTTGACAGGGAGATCAAAAGACTCTCCTGGCTCTGGAGCTCCGGTGAGTACACGAATTCCAGATTCAGTGATTGCCAACGTATGCTCAAAATGTGCACTTGGCTTTCCGTCTGCCGTTGACTGAGTCCAGTGATCAGGCATGGGCTTCACCTTTTTTGAACCCATATTCACCATTGGCTCGACTGCAATCACTAAGCCCGGCTCAAGGTCAAAATCGTGGTTGCGTCGAAAGGAGGGCGAGCAAAAATTTGGAACCTGAGGATCTTCGTGCATGTTACGGCCAATACCGTGACCAACGAAGTTTTCCACAACCGAAAAACCATGGTCTCGGACATACGTTGCCATTTCAGAGGCCACATCACTCCAACGACTTCGGGCCGACATCAACTCAATGGCTAAGTAAAGAACACCAGATGTACAGTCAAGGAGTTTCTGAACTTCTTTCGCGATCTGGCCAACCGGATACGTCATCGCTGAATCACCACACCATCCATCAATCTTGCAGCCGGTATCAATGCTCACAACATCACCGTCGAGAAGAATTCGATTCCCGGGTATTCCGTGGACAACTTCCTCGTTCACTGACATACAACAGACTGCTGGAAAAGGCGTCTTTCCCGGTACACCCTTAAAAAGGGGAATGGCCTCTCTTTCAAGAAAAAACTCTTCAACAGCAGCATCAATCTCTCCTGTTGTGATGCCCGGTCGAACCAAAGACTTTGCCAGTTGGTGAGCACCCCACACAAGCAGTCCAGCACGACGCATAGCAGATATTTCTCTAGCCGAACGCAAATTCACCACGATGAAGAACCTTCCCAACGCCTGAAAAATATTTAGTGATCCTAACGAGTATACGGTTCAAATCACTGAAGCCCAATCCCACACAAACCAACCCCTTGTAGGAGAACTACCGAACGTCTATTTAGAACTTCGTAGATTATTCGTCATTGATTCGAGAACAAGCCGCCTTCCGATCAATCTTAACTATATCGATTTGGCTACCTTCGCCTTCGACTCTTACGATCAAATGTATCCACTGCCAACTTCACTCGCTCAAAAATCTCATTTGTATCCCCAAGCCCGTCGATACTCGCCAATTTGCCCTGCCTCGAATAAAACTTGATCAGTGGGGCTGTTTGTGTTTCAAAACTCGTGATTCTCCTCGCGAATACATCTGGGTTATCGTCTTCTCGTTTTCGAGCCATCATTCGGCGAATAAGTTCATCACGAGGAACAACCAACTCAATTACCCCGTCAACACTCATAGCTCGTCGTTCAAGGAGATCATCCAGCATTTCCGCTTGAGGCAGGGTCCTTGGAAATCCATCAAGCAAACAACCATGGCGACAATCGGGGGACTCCAGCCGCTTTGTAATCATGTTGAGCACAAGAGCATCCGGGACAAGTTGACCGTGCTCCATGAAATCCTTTGCCTCCACCCCCTCTGCGGTGCCCTCTTGAATGGCCGTTCGCAGCATTTCTCCAGTCGATAGATGGGGCACCTGAAGATACTCAATCAGCCGTTGGCACTGCGTGCCTTTGCCTGCCCCGGGAGGTCCGATCAGGATGATCCGCATGAACTATCCGTAGCTCTTATGATAAATAACAGTACATGCAAGATGCATCACCGCTTCAATGACTGCTGACAATTGAACAGACACTAGTTTTTTTCAAGCAACCCTGTGTAATTTCTCATTACTAAGTGGCTATCTATTTTCTGAACAAGATCAAATGCAACACTTACCGCAATTAATAGACCAGTTCCACCATAAAAACTTGCAACTTGAGGGGGTATGCCAAGAGCTCCACTGATAATTGTTGGAATGACAGCAACAAGTGACAGAAAAGCTGCTCCTACATACGTAATCCTCTCCATAACCTTCTCAAGATAATCTGCCGTACGTTTCCCTGGGCGATACCCTGGAATGAAGGAACCAAAATTTTTCAGATTATCTGCCATCTCCTTTGGGTTGAACGTAATGGCTGTCCAAAAATAGCAGAAAAAGTAAATAAGCAGCACATACAAAACGTTATACAAAAGAGATTGACCTCTGGTAAATGAATCCTGAAGGGCCGCAAGAACAGAGTTGCCAGGGTATGCTCCTGCCAAATACTGAAAAATCATTTGCGGAAAAAGCAATAATGAACTTGCAAAAATAATTGGCATGACACCGGCTTGATTCACCCGTAGCGGAAGATACTGTCGAGTACCTCCGTAAACCCGCCGTCCTCGAACATGCTTGGCGCTTTGAGTTGGAATTCTACGCTGGCCTTGAGTCATAAATACAACGCCTGCCACAACGCTCACAAACAAAGCTGCAAGAACAAGCAAGGTTTCGATCCCCATTTTTCCACCACCGCCACCGAGCTCCCAACTTGTATCCGATCCTAATTCAATCAGAGCACTCGGCATTCCTGCTAAAATACCAGCCATGATAAGAAGGCTGATGCCGTTACCGATGCCAAATTCATCAATTTGCTCACCCAGCCACATGAGAAAAATTGTTCCGGCTGTCATGGTCAGCACCGCAACCAACTGCCATACAAACGGCAGCCGACCATCAACTAAAAAGTCGGCTTGAATCAAAGACATCTCACCGACTCGCGTCGATGAGAGAAATGCCACATAAGCCCAACTCTGAAGCAAGCAAACGAGAACCGTTGCATAACGCGTATATTCGTTGATTTTCTTTCGACCGGCCTCACCTTCTTTCTGAAGGCGTTCCAGCGGAGGCCAAACCGTGCCAAGCAACTGAAAGATAATTGATGCCGAAATATAGGGCATGATACCGAGCCCAAAGATCGTTGCCTGAGAAAGCTGGCTCGCCGAAAAGACCGCAACCGTTTTCAAAAGGTCTGCAATACCTTCTGACTGCTCTGCAAACGCAGACATTGCGGCCGGGTCCACAATGGGCAAGGGGACCTGCCACCCAACCCGATAAATGGCCAATAACCCAAGCGTGAGCAGAATTTTCTGCCGCAGTTCAGGAATAGTAAAAATAATTCGTAACTTCTCAAACACGAAGACGATTCCTTTCGCTAATCGATCGCGAAATCATTCGCTGACGACTCCAGATTACTCCTTTTCAGACGCTTTCGGCGATGCCTGTTTGGAAATCTTTTTTCCATCGCCGCGTTTTACGGGAGCTGGGCCAGAAAGCTCAATCACCGTCCCCCCTGCTTCGGAGATCTTTTTTCGCGCCTGAGCACTAAAGTGATGAGCAGAAACCTTCAACGACTTTGAAAGTTCTCCTTCTCCCAGAATTTTTAATTCGTCCCAAACACCCTTACACACGCCATTGGCACGAAGGCTTTCAGGAGTTATCTCGTCACCAGAAGAAAATCGTTTTTCCAAACGCCCAACATTGACAGTCACTACTTTGCGAGCATAGCGATTATGAAAACCCCTTTTGGGCAACCGGCGAATAATCGGCGATCGTCCACCTTCAAAAATAGATGGAGCAGACCAACCAGCAAGTTGGCCCTGACCTTTATGCCCACGCCCCGAAGTCTTGCCGTGCCCTGAGCCAGGCCCACGACCAACGCGCAACCGCTTCTTATTTTTATGCACACCACGATTGACATCGTTGAGTTTCATTTTCCAAGGCTCCGTTTTTCAAAAATGTTCACGACAAACTACGAACTAGACGACTCTGCTCCGAGCGATATACCTCGAAGCCGCTCCACGTCTTCTCGCGTCCTCAGTTGCTTGAGCGCTTCCACCGCGGCTTTAACCAGATTGACCGAATTGAATGATCCATGGCACTTCGTGAGAACATCTTGAATCCCTGCAGACTCACAGACCGCACGAACAGCTGCACCAGCAATAATCCCAGTACCCGGGCTCGCCGGCAGAAGCAAAACTTTCGCTGTACCACTCACACCTTCAACACGATGCGGGATCGTTCCACCAGTCAGCGGAACTTCAACCAGATTTTTCATCCCGTCCTTGATTGCTTTCTCAACAGCAGGAGGAACTTCATTTGCTTTTCCATATCCTACCCCAACCTTGCCACGGCCGTTTCCCACGACAACAAGGCCGGCAAAACTGAAACGCCTACCACCCTTCACAACAGTGGCACAGCGGCGGACCTTTACCACCTTTTCCGCAAATTCTCCTCCGGCTCTGGACTCTTTATCCTGTCTTGTTCCAGTCGACACAAATGGCTCCCTTCAAAATCTTTCTTGTTCTGATTATTCCTAAAAATTGAGTCCTGCTTCTCTGGCTGCATCAGCAAGAGCAGCTACCCGACCGTGATACTGAAAGGCTCCACGATCAAAACACACACTCGAAACACCCGCTGCCTTTGCGCGAGCAGCAACTTCCTGCCCGACTGCAACTGCAGCAGACTGATTACCACCAAAACCCAAATTTTCACGAAGTTGTTTATCCATGGTGCTGGCAGACGCAAGCGTCTTGCCCGAAGCATCATCAATAATTTGCGCATAAATATGCTTGCTTGTGCGAAAGACACTCAAACGAGGGCGATCCGCAGTGCCGCGTATATGTCGACGCACGCGAAAACGACGACGCTGACGTTGATGACGAAGTGTTCGAGAGTGATCCATAATTCAATTGTTTCTTCAGTTACCGGTTTACCTAAACTACTTGGTGACAGCCTTACCTGCTTTTCGCCGAACCTGTTCGTTCTCATACCGAATACCCTTACCCTTGTAAGGCTCCGGTTTACGAAGCGCTCGCACCTCCGCTGCGAACTGACCAACCTGCTGCTTATTGATACCCTTGATGCTCACGTGAGTCTGATCAGGACAAGTGACCGTGAGGCCGTCTGGGATTGGTACATGCAGTTCATTTGCAAATCCAACACGTAATTGCAGAGTATTGTTTTGAATTGAAGCAAGATATCCGACACCCACAATTTCTAATTTCTTCTCATAGCCTTTCTCGACACCTTCAACCATATTGGCAATGAGTGCACGCGTCAGCCCATGAACAGAACGTGAGATCCGATCATCACCCTCACGTTTCACCGAAAGACTACTTTCAGCCTGATCGAATTCGACCGTCACGGCCGAATGAAGTCGCTGCTCAAGTTTACCAAGCGGACCTTCCACCTTCACTGCGTCAGACTCAACGGCCACCTTCACGCCCTTGGGAATTTGCACAGGAGCTTTGCCGATACGAGACATTGTTAATCCTAACCCTTAATAAATATTCGCTTTTTCTTCCGGAAATCTAACTACCAAAGTTCACAAAGCACTTCACCACCAAGCTTCTGCTGCCTTGCTTCACGATCACTCACAACACCGCTCGATGTGGAAAGAATGGAAATCCCTAAGCCACCCAAAACCGGACGAAGTCTTGCCGAACGGCTGTAGACCCGACGCCCGGGAGAACTGACTCGCTTGATGTGACGAATGAGCCGCTCACCATTCGGTCCGTATTTCAATTCGAGCTGCAGGTGAGGCGAGGTACTACCCTCGACTTCACGCCAATCCCAAATAAATCCTTCTCGCTTCAAAACATCAGCAACACCTCGCTTCACTTTTGAAGCTGGCACATCAACCGTTGGCCGCTCAATGCGAACCGCATTACGAATACGGGTGAGCATGTCGGCAATTGGATCAGTCATCATAAGTGCGGTCCTCTACCAACTGGCCTTTCGAACGCCGGGAATAAACCCCAAATCGGCATGTTTTCGAAAACAAATACGACATATCCCAAACTTGCGATAAACGGCCCGCGGACGGCCACAAAGCATGCAACGCTGTACTTTTCGCGTCGAAAACTTCGGCTGTCGCTTTGCAGCTGCGATCTTTGATTTACTTGCCATACCTATTTCCTGAAAACCTCACCAAACGAGGCAACTAACCCTTCATACACATTGTATTTTTGGAACCGCTACGCCGCGGAACCACCTTCATCACTATCCTTTTTTATTGGCATACCCATCGCCAGAAGAAAGTCTCTAGCGTCGTCATCACTTTTTGCCGTTGTGACAAACGTAATATTCATACCCTGAGGCCGACTAAACTTGTCTGGATTTATCTCGGGGAACACCATCTGCTCCGAGAGGCCCAAACTGTAATTGCCATGACCATCAAATGCTTTTCTTGAAAGGCCACGAAAATCCCGAACACGCGGCAAGGCAAGCGACACAAGACGGTCAAAGAACTCGTACATCCGTTTCCCACGAAGCGTCACCTTACACCCAATCGGCAGGTTTTCTCGGAGCTTAAAACCGGCAACCGCAGCCTTTGAAAGCGTCGCCACGGGCTTTTGTCCAGTCACCTGGGCCATGGCGGCCATTGCCTCCTCAAGATATTTCTTTTCGGTCACAGCAACACCGACACCCATATTCACAACAATCTTTTCCAGCTTTGGCACAGCATGCGGATTGATGCCTTGGGACTTCTCAATAAGCTTTGCACGAACATTACTCTGGTAGTGCTCAAACACACGAGGCGATCCCGCCACCCCAGGAGCACTTTTTGTTTTTGCTTTTTTTGCCATCACACAATTCCTGAACTCAAGTCATTGACCCCGAACAGCTACCCATCTCACGAGGACTTTACCTTCTTAATTACACCGAGGTCCGCTCCACACTTCTTACAAAAACGAGAACGACTACCATCTTCTCCAACGGTTACACCTAAGCGAGTCGCTTTTCCACACTCCGAACAAACAAATGCAACATTTGATGCATCCACAGGCATCTCCTTACTCAACCGCCCGCCTTGCGGGTTTTTCTGGCTCCGCTTGATGTGCCGATAGACCCTATTGACCCCTTCAACAACAAGTTTTCCCTCAGAGGGCAATACCGTCACCACCTTTGCCCGCGTACCACGGGAATTACCTGCCAACACTTCGACGAGGTCACCAGAACGAATCATCATCACACCACCTCACTCGCCAAACTGACGATTTTCATAAAACTACGCTCACGCAACTCACGAGCAACAGCACCAAAAATCCGAGTGCCTCTTGGGTTTTTATCGTTGTCGATAATCACACAAGCATTGCTATCAAACTTCACATAGCTGCCATCAGTCCGACGGGTTGGGCTTTTACACCTCACAATGACCGCTTTAACAACTGCCTTCTTTTTTACGTCACTACCAGGAATAACGCTCTTCACACTGCAAACAATGATATCTCCAATGCCAGCAGTGCGCTTCTTACTCCCACCAAGGACCTTGAAGCACATAACTTCCTTCGCACCTGTGTTGTCTGCCACCTGAAGACGAGTCTGCATCTGGATCATGTGCCAGCCCCCTCCCCTTCAACAGAACCGGCATGACCCGTTGCAGCTGCTTCTTCAGCACGCACAGAAGACTCTCGCTCTTCTGTTGCTCTTGCACCACTGCGAAGCGACGCAAGATCAACCGCTCGACTCTTTTGCACAACTTTGACCAACTCCCAACGCTTCAGCCGACTTCGTGGTTGGCATTCGACGATCTCGACGAGATCACCTGGCTGGGACTCATTGCCTTCATCATGAACATGACAAACCGTTCGCCTGTGAAGAATACGGCCATATTTGGGATGCCGCACAACTCGTGGAATCTCCACCCTCCGCGTCTTACTCGATGCGGCACTGGTTACCGTTCCTGTCTCGACTCGTTTCGGCATGACTTCTGATTCCTAAAATTGAGTGTTTTGTTTGATCGTGTATTGTTTGCGTGTTTATGGAGACGGCACGGCAGACGACTGAGCCGCCCTTTCGGCAAGAACCGTTTGGCAACGAGCGATCGTACGACGAAGTTTTTTCATATCAGTAGGCGCAGCCAACTTCTCAGTTTGCGCCTGCATGCGCAATCGAAACAATGACTCGGCAGCATCTTTGCCTACCAGCTTTATCTGCTCGTCACTCATTTCTCGAAGTTCACTTGCCCTTGTCATACCAATCTCTTCCTATCTTTCTTACCTACATAACCCGCCGCTTCACAAATCGAACACGCACAGGCATTTTGTGGGC
>CAXFJI010000058.1:0-10277 GCA_964003275.1 uncultured Planctomycetaceae bacterium | reverse complement strand
CTCTGGCGGGAAGTCCTTAGCGGATACTTCCAGAACGCTTTTGATATGCGGATCGTCGTTGCCGCCGTTGATCGTATACCTCACGTCTTGTCACAAGGGTTTCTATCCTCGCAGAATTCACAACGTGGATCGATGGATCATCAATGACGAATGGTGTTGACCATGTGTGCCCATCATTGAAGTTACATATATTGAAGAAAAAGGAATTGAGCCGTTCAGCACGGAATCCGTATGGGAACTGGCTTGTTAGATGATCATCGGCAGTAAGATCATCAACACCAGGCCGTGCAAAATAGTGCACTTGGCCATCTGGCGATACGGACATGCCAAAGGTCCACCAACCGAATTGTTCCAGAGGAATGTCCCTCACAGGAAAATCAATTCCTCGCCGGTTTCCACGAACTTTGAGTAGTGCCGAATCAGACTCTACGCTTTTTGACGTTTCGCTACGGAAGTGAATCCACATACCAGGCCAGTAGGGTTCAACGACCGGTGAACTTCCGGAGGCAAACAGACCTCGGTTCGGTTCAAGTGTCGTTGTTCTCAATCCCAATCGGATTCCAAAATGAGGTCCACTTCGATCTTCCCATTTTTCTGATGGCGGGAGCCACACCCGAACAACGCAGCTAGGAATTTCACGGACGGGTATTTGAGATCCAAGACGCGTTGTAATTCCACATATCAGGTCATCCTGTTGCATCATCCGTGAGTACGTTCCAGGCACTCCCGAATGAAGTGTCCGTATCAGAAGGGCATGCTTACTCCCGGGCACCCCCCCATCTGGCGTTTTGATCACATCCAGCAGATCCGGCTGACCTCGCTCAGGCCCCTCAACGAAACGTCTATTGGCTGAAAACCCCATTGGTCCTCGAGCGTAGCCGTCATCTTCTCGAGAACTTTTTGGATGATTGTGAATAAACTTCCATTCATTATCCTCAAATGTGTCGCCAAGATACTCAATCTTTAGTCCTGCTCCTGGAACTGGAGGAGACGAAACATACTCAACAGCCAAACCGATGGCTGGAACGAGGAACACAGAGGATACAAGAGACGTGTAAAGAGCAAGTCGGATTTTCATGGATGAATCGATAGAACGGTTAGAGAATGTACATGATGGAACCTTTCACCATATTTTGAATACCTGTGTGCTATCGGCATCAGATGCTTATGAGAATTTGCTCATAGCGACGCAGCGTCGCTGTCCGCACAACGCGCGTAAGCGGAACTGACACAGTCTCACCGCTCTCTGGTCCCTGCACCCTCTGAGTACGAGTCAGGGAATCCTATTCGTGGCTCATACTGAGAAACTTCGCCACATCCCGACCAAGTTTTTGAAGATCTGGCAGATTGAGATACATCATGTGTCCCGAACTATATTCCTCGAAAGAAACATTTGCTTTAATTGTTGGATCAAGCTCAAGGTGATGAATACTGTATCGCATTGCATCAGGAGGGACAGCCAAATCACATCGGCCTGTCATGACCAGCACGCGCAGATGTGGATTTTTCGACATGGCTGAAGCAAGATCAGCCGCCGTGCTTGAGTACGTATTTTCTTCGAATTTCCATGGCTGCACACCTGCGAGTGCTTTGTAGGGCAGATCATTTTCAAATAATAATTCTTCCCGAACATAGGCATTCATGGCAGCAGACAGTGGACCAAGAGCCGCCATATAGGATGGATCAAACCCAGGATATGTACTGGCACGGTCTCCATCTCGACCTGTGATACGCCCGTCATATCGTCCACAAATCAAACCCTCTTTCTCCAGCAACTTTTTACGAAACATGGATGGACTGATGCGCAGCCTATTCCCAATGATAATTTCTTCTGAGATTCCCGTCAGACGTGACAACGTGCTTGCAATCGTCTCCTGCTGATCTTTTGTCAAACTATCCCCGGCAAAAAGTGCAGCAAGATAATCGCCAGATGCAAACGCCCTCGATTCTGTTATTGCACGATCTCGATCCTGCTGAAGATCATTCGGAAGTTGACGATGGAAGTGTGCAACCGCCGTAAGTGTTGGCAGGAAAATGGAGTATGGCAAATCATTTGTGGAACCACTTCGGATAGTTCCATAGTCAACAAGCCCTGACACAAGAAGGAGACCATTGAGAAACATGCCATGCCGTTCCTGCAAATACTCTGCAATGCCTGCTGCTCGAAACACACCATAACTTTCTCCACAAAGATACTTTGGGGACCCCCAGCGACGATGCCGCGTCGTGTAGAGCACAATGAATTCTGACATGGCCTCAATATCTGGCCTTTTCCCAAAAAATTGATCCACTTTTTCATCCGCCATTGGCCGACTGAAGCCAGTTGCAACCGGATCTATAAATACAAGATCGGCATGCTGCAAAACGGTATGACGATTCGCAACGAGTTCATACGGTGGAGGTGGCAAGGTAGCATCTGGATTGACGAGTGCTCGCTTTGGTCCAAGACCACCAAGATGCAACCACACTGCTGATGCCCCTGGACCACCATTGAAGCAGTAAATAATGGGTCGTGACGAGTCACCTCCGTCTAACGTGTAGGCAACATAAAACATCGATGCCTTTGCAGTCCCATCTTTTTTCAATAACGGCAGCATGCCGGTCTCAGCAGCGTACTTAAGTTCTGATTCTCCTATCGTGATGGAGTGTGTGGTGACAACCGGCGTGTCACCTGCATCCGGAACAGCAGCTGCCTGAGAATCATCCTCTGTAGATTTTGATTGCTTTGGCTTTTGCTCTGATGGAACCCTCGCAGATTCCTTCGCTGCTTCTTTGGCAAACAAAGGATGGATTGAAGCGATGACCACAACAGAGGAAACAAGGAGTTTTCTAAGAACAATAAATCGTGGCATAGTGGATATCTTTCAATTCCTAATGGTGCAATTCAAAACGACATGATGTACGGATCAATGATTGACTCGATCACGTACAGTTTCAAATGCCTGAATGACATGCTCGAGATCCTCGTGGCTGTGGGCCGCTGAAACCTGCGTTCGAATACGAGCTTTTCCTTCAGGAACCACCGGATACGAGAAACCAACGACATAGACCCCTTCTTCGAGCATCGCATCGGCCATTCGGGTGGCCGTAGCAGCATCACCCATCATGACCGGCACAATCGGATGCTCACCCGGCAGGATGGCAAAACCTCGATGCTCCATTTCGTTCCGAAAGAAATGAGTATTTTTCAGAAGACGATCACGAAGCTGTGTGGATTGATCTAGCAATTCAAGCGACCGAAGTGCCCCTGCAACGACTGGGGGAGCAACTGTATTTGAGAATAGATAGGTACGGGACCGCTGCCTCAACCACTCAACAAGTTCTTTCCTTCCACACGTATACCCGCCACTCCCACCACCCAGTGCCTTTCCAAGCGTACCTGTCAGAATATCAATCCGTTCCGTTACGCCAAAATATTCTGGAGTGCCGCGCCCCGTCGGTCCAATAAAGCCAACTGCATGGGAATCGTCCACCATGATGAGTGCATCATACGCATCAGCAAGCTCACAAATGGATGGCAAGTCTGCCAGAAATCCATCCATCGAAAACACTCCATCGGTCGCAATGATCCGATACCGTGCATGCTTGGCTTCTTCAAGCTGTGCTCGAAGATCAGCCATGTCATTATTGCGATAACGAAATCTTTTCGCCTTACAGAGACGGATTCCATCGATGATGCTCGCATGATTCAATGCATCCGAGATAATGGCATCATCTGGGCCAAGAATCGTTTCAAACAGTCCTCCATTCGCATCCCAGCAGGAGTTGTAAAGAATCGTGTCCTCAAATCCTACAAACTGACTGATTCTTTCTTCGAGTTGCTTATGAAGTTTTTGTGTACCGCAAATAAAGCGAACACTCGCCAATCCATAGCCCCATTCCTCAAGTGATGCCTGGGCTGATGCAATAATATCTGGATGACTGGCAAGCCCCAGATAGTTATTTGCACACATGTTGATGACATGACGACCACCAGACACCTGAATGTGCGCTGCCTGAGCTGATTCCAAAATGCGTTCAACCTTATACGTTCCATTCTCCCGCATCTGGTGAGCCTGTTTGGCAAGATCTTCACACAGCCCGTCACGACTCATATATCACTCCACTTAAGAATTACTTTGCCACTTTCTCCTGACATCATGGCATCAAATCCCTTCTCGAAATCTGTGTAAGGAAAGCGATGGGTAATGACCGGTGAGATATCTAAGCCACTCTCCAGCATCACGGTCATCTTGTACCAGGTTTCATACATCTCACGACCGTAGATACCCTTGATGGTAAGCATATTAAATACAACTGTATTCCAATCAATGGCAACTTGATCAGTCGGAATACCAAGCATTGCGATTTTCCCGCCGTGGCAGAGTGATCCAAGCGTGTCATGCAATGCCGCAGGAGATCCAGACATCTCAAGGCCAACATCAAACCCTTCCTTCATGCCAAGATCATTCATAACATCTTGAAGCGATCCTTTTCGAATGTCATGAGCGACTGTTGCACCCATTTTTTTTGCAATGTCCAAGCGAAATGGGTTGACATCCGTAATAACAACATATCGTGCACCCGCGTGCCGCGCCACGGCAACACCCATCAAACCAATAGGCCCTGCACCTGTAATCAACACATCTTCACCGAGGACATCAAAGCTCAATGCGGTATGTACTGCATTTCCAAGTGGGTCAAAAATTGATGCAATATCTCGATCAATATCAGAAGCATGATGCCAGACATTCGTCATGGGTAAGACAATGTACTCGGCAAAGGCTCCTGGGCGATTCACACCTACTCCTTGTGTGTCTTTGCACAGATGGCGCCGTCCAGCAAGACAGTTCCTGCAACGCCCACAGACCACATGGCCTTCACCAGAGACAATCTCACCTGGAAAAAAATCATATACATTGGATCCAACAGCAATGATCTCACCAACAAATTCATGCCCAACAGTCATCGGAACAGGAATTGTTTTCTGTGCCCAGGCATCCCAGTTGTAGATGTGGAGATCCGTTCCACAAATTCCCGTACGATCTACTCGTATCAGTACATCGTTAATTCCTACGTCCGGAACCGGCACGTCCTCAAGCCATAACCCTGGACAGGCTTCCCGCTTTACAAGTGCCTTCATCGTGTTCATGTGTTCCGCCACCTTTGTCTCATATGTCACATCGAAAACCGCCATCTATGATGTCTCATATGAACACTTTTTCCAAAGGGATACCGTGAGGAAAGAGTGTCATAGGAAGGACAACGAGGAAATTACGCCGTTATTCCCAGTCTGACAACGGAACACAGCTACAGAAGAGATTTCGATCACCGTGCACATTATCAACCCGACAGACCGGCGGCCAATACTTGCGACGGCGTAATTCAGCAACGGGATAGGCCGCTTGCTCCCGCGAATAGCCTCGTGTCCAGCCATCCGCGACAACGCACTCTGCCGTATGAGGAGCGTGCACCAACGGATTATCTTCTCGAGACCATGTCCCTTCCTCAATCTTACGAATCTCTGAGCGGATAGAAATCATTGCATGAATGAACCGGTCAAGTTCCGCGAGATCTTCACTTTCCGTTGGTTCAACCATGAGTGTGCCAGGCACCGGAAAACTGAGCGTCGGCGCATGAAAACCATAGTCAATGAGTCGCTTGGCGACATCTTCTGCAGTGACACCACTGGTTTCTTTTAACGGCCTCAAGTCAAGAATGCACTCATGCGCAATGCGACCGCTATCTCCTGCATAGAGTGTTGGATAATGCTCTCCAAGACGCTCGCTAATGTAATTTGCCGAAACAATGGCTGTTTCCGTTGCTCGCTGCAAGCCTTCCGCCCCCATCATCCGGATATACATCCAGCTAATTGGAAGCACCAGCGCATTCCCAAGTGGGGTTGCTGATACAGCACCGACCCCACCACTTGTTGCAACTCCACCGGTCGCATGGCCCGGTAAAAAATCAACAAGATCATCGACAACACACACTGGACCGACTCCAGGCCCACCTCCACCATGAGGAATACAAAATGTTTTATGAAGATTCAAATGGCTGACATCACCACCAAAATCACCTGGCGCTGCCGTTCCAACAAGAGCATTCATGTTGGCTCCATCCACATACACACGTCCACCATGATGATGCACAATGTCACAGAGTTCTTTAACGTGTGACTCGAAAACTCCATGGGTACTTGGATAGGTGATCATCACAGCAGCTAAGTCATTGCTGTACTCATCACACTTTGACTTGAATTCGTCCAAGTCAATATTTCCCTGAGCATCGCAACCAGTGACAACAACACGCATGCCAGCCATCTGCGCACTGGCAGGATTGGTACCATGAGCGGAAGCCGGGATCAGACACACGTCGCGATGCCCCTGTCCTCGTGATCGCTGCCAGGAACGAATGGCAAGAAGCCCCGCATATTCACCCTGACTTCCCGCATTGGGCTGGAGACTGATACCGCCATACCCAGTTGCCTCACACAACCAGTTTTTGAGTTGCTCTGTCAGTTGCGTGAAGCCTGCCTGTTGCTCTTTCGGTGCGAAGGGATGAATATCAGCAAACTCCGGCCAACTGACTGGGATCATCTCAGTTGTTGCATTGAGCTTCATCGTGCAACTTCCAAGAGGGATCATCGAACGATCGAGAGCGAGGTCCCTATCGGCAAGCTCCCTGAGATACCGTAACATTTGCGTTTCACTTCGATGGGAGTGAAACACTGGGTGCAAAAGGAAAGAAGACTGACGCTCGAGCCACTCTGGAATGAGTGAACGTGCCTGATGTTCGCACTGGTCAAATGCTGGAGCCTCCTGCCCTGGGTTTACGAAAACTTCCAACAGATCAACCACATCAGACGGTTTCGTTTTTTCATCAAACGAAATACTCAACGTACTGTCATCAATCACCCGAAGATTACTACCCATTGCACGAGCTCGCTCAACAAGACACTCTGCTTGAGAGCCAACATCAAGTGATACCGTATCGAATGCATACGTGTTCCGAGTCTGGTACCCCATAAGACGAAGCCCAGCCATGAATACCGATGTGAGGTGAGCAATTCGCTGTGCAATAGCACGAAGGCCTTCTGGGCCGTGGTAGACCGCATACATAGCTGCAACAACTGCTGGCAAGACCTGTGCGGTACAGATGTTCGACGTTGCTTTCTCACGACGAATGTGTTGTTCACGTGTTTGAAGAGCCAGCCGATAGGCAGGCTTCCCGGAAGCATCAATGCTCACACCGACTAAACGGCCTGGTAAAGAGCGTCGAAATTGATCCTGACATGCAAAAAAAGCTGCATGCGGCCCACCGCAACCCATAGGCATACCCATTCGCTGTGTCGAACCAACAACGATATCAGCGCCCCATTCTCCTGGAGGCTTCAGGAGCGTAAGAGCGAGTGGATCCGTAGCTACACAAAGAGTGGCATTCTTTTCATGCACTCTTTCTGAAAGCGAGTGCCAATCCGGTATCTCACCATCTGTAGTTGGGTACTGGACAAGCACCCCAAAAAATGGACCTTCTTCAATAAGCTCACGGACATCTCCAATGATGAGATCAATACCTAATGGTTCCGCTCGTGTGGCAAGGATCTCAAGGGTCTGTGGATGACAATGATGATCAACCACGAACACAGTATCTTTTGACTTCGTGACCCGGTACGCGAGGGCCATTGCCTCTGCGGCAGCCGTGGACTCATCTAGAAGAGACGCGTTACTGATTGGCATGCCAGTCAAATCACAGATCATCGTCTGAAAGTTGATAAGGGCTTCCATGCGGCCCTGACTGATTTCAGCCTGATAGGGCGTATACGCTGTATACCAGGCAGGATTTTCGAGAATGTTTCTCTGAATCACAGTTGGAGTGATCGTTCCATAATAGCCTTGCCCGATAAAACTCTTTAAAACCTTGTTCTGTGACGCGATAGCTTTAAGTTCCTCTAACGCTTCGGTCTCTGAGAGCGCTGGTGGCAGTCGCATGTTGTCATGACGACGAATACTTGATGGGACGACCTGTTCGATAAGTTCGTCACGGGAAGATACGCCTATGGCATCAAGCATATGATGCTCGTCTGCTTCTCGGATGCCGATATGTCGGCTGGAAAACTCCGGGCAGCCTTCGGGTCCGTGTTCAGATAATGACGAGGATCCACAAGACTTGATTGCGGAGGCTGGAGCGTGGATTGCGGACATGACTGAGATTCCTTAGCACACCACCCTGTAGGATGGCGACGTGATCCCTGTTGTCCTGGAACCTGAGAGATTCACACCCGGATTTCGATCCGGGGCTTGCCCCTTCGGTGGATGAAATCATGCGATTTCATCGCTCTCCAACAGTTTTTCTCAGTCAGTTCTTTTGCCTGAGCGTTCGGCCTTCGGCGGTCTTTCGACTCTCTCCTGACCCTCAAAAGTTTATGCTGCTGAGCACCTCACGACAACGCCTTTCCCTCCCCTATCGCAAACAGGCACTGGAATCGGCTAATATATCCCTTCATCGATTCTGATACCCGATGGTGTAACGGTAGCACAAGGGTTTTTGGTACCCTTAGTCTAGGTTCGAATCCTAGTCGGGTAGTTTGGGCCCTTATCCAAAAAAACTGCGTCAGGTACTCGAAGGGCCGAGCAGCAGACGGACACGGTCGGACTCGACACGATCCCGTTGGCGATCGAACGATGTGGACACGAAATCGCGGCACGTCCCAGAGACGCTCAACGCTGGCGACATGCCTCGAGAAGATGACAAATAACTCATCAGAACGCTCCGCCCTCAGTCCCTGCCACCGTTTACTTCAACACTATCCTTCTTCGATTTTCCGAAAGGTTATGACGCATCACGCAAAAGTTTTTCTGCTGTGGAATCTGGATTCAGCTCTCTGTGCTTCCACTCATCCCACATCTTTTCATCAATGATATTCATAATTTTTTCAGCCTCTTCTTCGTTATCCATCACAGCCGCTGACATCACAACTGAAAAAAGCTGATACTCATTCCACTTCTGTGCAGTACCACGAAGTAACCTGTGGTCTTCAGGGGCAGGAGAGTTAGCCAAACGGCGAATTTCTGCCATGGTGAGCGTAGGTGCTTTGGGAAGATGCTGATCCCTTTTCGCTTCTTCCGCACTCACCCACTTCACTCCACCATCAACCATTGCATAACTATCCAACAGAAGTGGCACTTGTACCGGAACCAGCCCCCGTCCCATGAGATACTGCTTCGGTGTCAGGCTTGGATACATTTCTTTCGCAAGGCGATAGTCTTCACTCTTGATTTTAGAACCACTCGAAGAAGTAAAGGAGATGAGACAAACCAACCCGACCACAATCAGGAAGAACCACAAAAGAGTTGAGTCACCCTTTGATGGATTGGATTCTGATACTCGAACGATCTCACAACCTGCTTGTTCTGCGTTTTCCATGGCCCTTTCCGATGCAGTGGTTCTGGTGAAGATACTTCCTACGAAAGGTATGGGCTTCTTGTTTGAATTTCAAGTGAATGCGTCGGCAGGCACCGTTTCCAATCCTGTTGCCACTCCACAAAAAGGCTCAAAACAACCGGTAAAAACACACACTGCTACTACTTGTTTTTATGGGAGCCTCAGCCAGTCGACATGCTCCCTACACATTCTTTGATGCGACTGTTCTTTCGTTGTGATAGTGAAACAGAGCCCCTAAACTCTTCGTGCGTAAGGGGAACGCTCACAATCCAAGTGAACACACAGAAAAGAGTCCTTTATATGAACACAACAGGCCCAGCATCGTCTGAATCCGTCTCAGCACCGCAAAGAAAACTAAGTGAATGGTCAAACTACCCCTCACTACGAAGACTCTCACTTGCATGCAAGTTTTGTGGCTATATAAGTCTTGGACTTGCAATCTGTTTGCTTGCTTTACTGTTCTTACAACAAATACCTATGGGCTTTAGCTTTATCCCTTATCTTTTTATCAGTGGACTGTTGCTTCTTGCTCTTCCTGAGATCATCATCCTAGCCATTCGTATTGAACAGCGACTCGCAAGTATCGACAGTAAACTCAAGTAACGTTGCCACAGGCCGAACGACCTATCCCCGCTGCGACTGAGAACGAAATCGTCGTAGTTGATGACCAGCATCTGTTTCTGCAAACTTGGCCTCATGCTTGGTCACTCGCCCCTGCGTTCGTTGTCGCCAGAGTTTAAATGAACGTGGCTTCAACTCCTGCCGCATTAATTTAATTACTTCTCCGGGAGTCAGACCGAATTGGTCACGAATCGCATCAAAACTGGTGCGATCTTCCCAAGCCATCATGATGA
>CAXFJI010000057.1:0-10451 GCA_964003275.1 uncultured Planctomycetaceae bacterium | reverse complement strand
ACAGGATTTGCCAAAAGAGTCTGGTCTTCATTTAAGAATGCAAAATCAACACCCCAGGTATCAACACCGACACTCGCAACTGATTGACCATGGCGTCCAGCTGCTGCCCGAAGACCAGTCTGCACTTCGTGCCATAGCCTTGGCATGTCCCATACAAGCTGGCCTCCCATCGCTATGGGGAAGTTTTCAAATCGATGAATCTCTTCCAGTTCCAGAACTTGCCCATCGAAAGCCCCGGATACAACTCGCCCGCCTGAAGCACCAAGGTCTACTGCCAAAGCTACACTGCGGCCCATAATAGTGGCCCCCTTTGAAGATTAAATGTGCACGTCGTCGGACATCCATCATAAATGAGCATGAAACTCACCTATTGTTCATTTTTTGACTGGACGGACGAGGGGCCAAGGACGATACTAGCTAATAGAGGATATTGTTTATCGTTTTTGTGATGTATGATGCTAAAATAGGTATTATGGCTGCTTTAAAGGCATTAAAAGACGAAACTTCTCTTTCTCCATCGCCTGATCTGAGGGCAGATCTGGCAGAAGCAAGTCGATCTCTAGAGGCATCAGATCCACAAGGCATTATTGAGTGGGCTGTTAACCGCTTTGGCTCGAAACTCACAATGGCGACTGCTTTTGGTCCCGAGGGCTGCCTGATCCTCCATTGGCTGGCGTCCATTGCTCCAAAGACATTTGTCTTCAATCTTGAGACAGGCTATCAGTTTGACGAAACCCTTCGACTTCGTGATCGGATTGCAGATCGCTATGGAATCAAAGTTGTGTACGAATTTCCTGATCAGTCAGTTGAGGAATACGAAAAAGTACATGGCGGTCCGCTGTATCGAACAAATCCTGGTCAGTGCTGTGGTGAGAGAAAGATTCATGTCATTGAGCGAGTACTCAAACGATTTGACGCCTGGATGAGTGGCATTCGACGTGATCAAAGCGCTGATCGTGCTGGAGCACCAATTGTTGGGTGGGATTATAAGTTCGGTGTCGTGAAAATCTCTCCGCTTGCAAATTGGACAAAAGCCCGGGTCTGGGACCAAATCATTCGAGAAGAGATTCCATACAATCCTCTGCATGACAAGGGCTATGTCAGCATCGGCTGTCAGCCCTGTACTCGTTCAATCAGTGAAGGCGAAGATGAACGTGCGGGCCGTTGGAGCGGAACCGCAAAGACTGAATGTGGCCTGCATTCTCGTGACACATGAAACACTCTGCAAAAACAGAATATGGTGCCATTGCAGTATTGGAACTGGCACGACATTGGAACTCAGGAGAGACGGTCCGAATTCGTGATATTGTAAGTGCCCATAACGTTCCTGCTCGTTTTCTTGTCCAAATTCTTCTCCAATTAAAGGCCGCTGGACTTCTGCTGAGTTCGCGAGGAGCATATGGCGGATACCGTCTTGCTGTTCCACCCAATGAAATAAGCCTTGGAGATATTGTACGAATTCTTGAGCCTGTTGGCCGAACGGACACGGAATCGACTCATTCGGTCAGTGAAAAAACGCTCCTTGATGCTTGGTCAGAGGCTGCTGCAGTAGAGGCGAAAACACTTCAATCTTTAACGTTCGCCAAACTTCTTGAACGTGCTGAAACAGCGAGCAATACGATGTATTACATCTAATAAATCAGAAAAGGAATTATAAGAGGACCACAGACTGGTCTCTCTAATCAAGCACCCTCTTAATTCCATCAAAAGTGACTGAATCAATCAGACCTTTTTCTGTGATGATGGCCTGAATAAGATGTGCAGGAGTGACATCAAAGGCTGGATTGTATGCATGCGATTCATTTGGGGCCGCCTGCCTTCCTAAAGGTGACAACACTTCTTCCCTCCCGCGTTCTTCAATTGGTATATCGTCACCTGCATGAATGGTTTGATCAAATGTACTCGATGGAGCTGCTACAAAAAAAGGAATGCCATGCGAGGCAGCGAGCACTGCTAAACCATACGTACCAATTTTGTTCGCGGTATCACCACATGCTGTTATGCGGTCAGCCCCCACAATGACTGATCCAACGCGGCCTGACTTCATAAGATGTGCTGCAGCTGCATCGACTAATACAGTGACTGGAATATCTCGCTGTACTAATTCCCAGGCTGTCAGTCGAGCCCCCTGAAGAAGAGGCCTTGTCTCATCGGCAAAAACCTCAAAGCGTCGCCCTTGTTCCCACGCGGTTGTAATAACAGCGAGTGCTGTCCCGTCTCCTCCAGTTGCCAGTGCTCCAGTATTGCAATGCGTGAGAACTCCACCTTCTGGCAAAATGGAGGCTCCATGCTTTCCGATCGCAGCACATAACTGACGATCCTCCTCATGAATTGCTCGGGCTTCGCTCAAGAGAGAATCAACAACGATCTCAATTGATGCATCATCAGGGAGCGACTTGAGAATACATACGACTCGCTCAACAGCCCAACGAAGATTGACTGCGGTTGGACGAGCTGACGCAAGCGATTCGGCACAATGTTCAATATGTAATCGTGATTCTTTAGAGGAAAGCTGCTGTCGTCGTGCCTCGATAGCCGCCACCACAACTCCATACCCTCCGGCAATACCGATTGCCGGAGCACCTCGAACCCGAAGGCTCTTTATCGCTTCAATCACATCTGACACATCTCGACATTCAAGATGCTTTATATTCAGAGGTAAACGTGTTTGATCGATGAGTTCCACATACCCATCACTATCCCCAATCCATTGAACAGATTTTGGCTGACTCATACTGTTAACCCAAACGCATCGGCGACTGCTTTACAGACAATTTTTCCATGCAAGACATTGACTGCTGAGCGGATCATGGCACTGCCATGAGATGCCTTTTCTACACATCCTGCCTGCACAAGCATTCGCACGTAAGGCAATGTTGCATTACAGAGAGCGTACGTGCTTGTTCGCCCAACAGCTCCAGGCATATTCGTTACGCAATAATGAACTACATCATCCACTACAAATGTCGGCTCAGCATGGGATGTTGGACGACTCGTTGCAATACACCCTCCTTGATCTATTGCAACATCAATGATTACCGATCCTGGCTTCATCGAATGCAGATCGCTACGTTCGACAAGATGAGGTGCTCGAGCACCAGGGATCAGCACACTGCCGATTACCAGATCTGCCCAACTCAAGCGGTCGCGAATTGTGTGTCGGTCTGAGTAAAGACAGTCAATGTTTGGAGGAGTCACATCATCGAGATATCGCAACCTCCTCAGATTTGTATCAAGCAAAGCAATATTTGCACCAAAACCGGCTGCCACTTTTGCCGCATTCGCACCAACAGTGCCAGCCCCGAGAACCAATACGTTTGCAGGTGCCACACCTGGGACACCACCAAGTAAGATCCCGCGCCCCATTTGTGGCTTTTCAAGATACTTTGCACCCTCCTGAATGCTCATCCGACCAGCCACTTCACTCATTGGAATGAGCAGTGGGAGCTTGCCATCTTCATCACGTAATGTTTCATATGCTACAGCCGTCGCACCAGTTGCCAAAAAACCCTCTGTAAGTTCACGGCTTGCTGCAAAGTGGAAATAGGTAAAAACAATCTGACCGCGCCGAATCAAATTCAATTCAACTGGCTGCGGCTCCTTTACTTTTACGATCAGATCTGCAGTGGCGAAAACCTCTTCTGCCGTGTCGACTACCGTTGCACCGCAACGCACATAGGCATCATCACTTAATCCAGATCCCGCCCCAGCATTTTTTTCAAGAAAAACACTATGACCTGTACGGACTAATTCTTCCACCCCGACAGGAAGCATTGCAACGCGATACTCATCTCGCTTTGTTTCCTTCGGGACACCAATGTTCATGCCGTCTTATCTCACAAATACTTAGGAGATCATTTTCGTTGCAATCTTATAGGTTGCTGGCATCGGCAGTGGATAATTGCCATCTTGATCTGGAACAACAGGGGGCACTGAGTCCCATGTAAGATTTTCTGGCATAAGGTTGAAGTCTGCCGCAAGAAGCTTTTTATACTCTTGTGGCTTGCCACTATACGTGGCTGTTCGACCAAGCACTGCCGAAAAGCTCGATGTTGCTCCGTAATAGGCATTATTCAATGGAGTATTATTCCGAATTGCGGCCTGCAACTCATTATGCTCAACCTGATAGGGATTGGTTGAGCCCCCAGCTTCTTTACTTTTTGATTTCGAGGGACCCTCGTATTTCCAAAGGACTTTTCCTGAATAGTCAGTAATTTCACCAATCTTAACAAATCCCTTCGTGCCCTGAAATTCTTCATTTACACGATTTTGTCCACCTGGGAATTGTCTGCATTGACTAGCTATACGCACACCATTTGGATAGCTGAAGTTCAGTGCATGATGATCATAGATCTCGCTCGGTTGGCCAACAATTCTATTCTGACGTCCTCCAACACCATAAGCAGATTCTGGAACCATATCGAGAAACCAATTTGCGATATCGATATTGTGAACATGCTGTTCACATATATGGTCACCACAAAGCCAATTAAAGTGATACCAGTTGTGTACCTGAAACTGCATTTCATTCATATCGGGCTCACGCTTCCGATACCAAATCCCACTTCCGTTCCAATACACTTGACCACCAATAATATCTCCAACCATGCCATCTCGAACACGCTTAATGGTTTCGCGATAGCTTGCCTGATAATGACGCTGCAAACCCACAACAACCTTGCGGTTTGTCTCATCAGCTTTCTTTGCGACTTCAAGAACAAGGCGAGCACCAGCACTGTCGACACACACTGGCTTTTCCATGAACACATGTTTTCCGGCATTGATTGCAGCCTCAAAATGATACGGCCGAAATCCCGGCGGCGTTGCGAGAATGACAAGATCACAGTGATCGAGAACCTTCTTATACGCATCAATTCCATGAAACTGACGCTCTTTCGGAAGATCAACCTTGTCCTTCATTTTTTCCACTGCCTTGAGAGTTCGGGCAATGTTATTTTCAAACGCATCGGCAACGGCAGTGACTTTGATATTGGATCCATCAACACTCAGTGCCTGCGTGAGCGCACCCGTGCCTCGACCGCCACAACCCACCAAACCAATTCGTATAAGTTCTGTTGATGGCGTTTGGGCATGTACCCCTTGCATTGATGCAAGGACACCACCAGCAATGGCCGCAGTCTTTACAGCCTCACGACGTGAAACAATTGTGTTAGGTAATGATGAGTTGGACATAAACATCTCCTGTTTCGGCACTCGCGCCAGGTCTCGATATAGATTTCCAGAGGGCAGCCCTTATCGGCTCAAACAAGAAACATATCCTCTCGTTGGTCAACTCGCAAAGAAGCTCGGAAAACACGCTACTGCAGGCGTGATTCCATGCATTTCTACGATTCAGAGGCTGTGCCTCGTCCCCGGACAAGGAGCCTGATCGGTATCTCTCGAAAAGGACTGTGCTGCCGAAGATAGCTCAGCAGATATCGACGATAGGGTTCTGAGACACTTTTTGGTGCGCTTGTAGACAATACAACCGTGGGGGGTGCAACCTCTGCCTGCGTGGCATAGTAAATTCGTACTCTTCGATGTCGAGCATCTGCTGGTGGAGGATTTGCCGCAACAGCTTCATGAATAATTGCATTCAGTCGACCTGTTGTGATTCGTTCTTGGCTCTGACGAAACAATCTTTGAGCAACGTCAATAACGGATTTTACCTTACGTCCACTTGTGGCCGTAACAAACATTACCGGTGCCCATGGCATGGTTCGAAAGGTATCCCTCAAATATGTCGACCATTCCTTTCTTTCAACATCGCCAACATAAAGGTCCCATTTATTAACCACTAAGACCACTGGCTTGAAACCCTCAACAATCTCATCGACAAGTTGTTTATCGACCTTGCCTATTGGCTCGGATGCATCAAATAACAGGAGTACGACATCCGCACGACGAATACTTCTCTGCGCTCGGTGTGTGGAATAAAAATCGATATCTGTCGTACGACTTTTCGTTCGTCGTAAGCCAGGTGTATCAATTGCCAGAAATGAGTGTCCGTCCACTTCGAATCGAACATCGATACTGTCTCTTGTTGTGCCGGCTACTGGGCTTGTTATCACTCGCTCTTCATGAGCAAGAGAGTTCACAAATGTGCTTTTACCAACATTACGTCGACCAACAATCGCAAGCTTCATCTCGGGAAGCGCACATACTTCTTTCTCATCCGACGATATCGTCGGGAGATACCCCAAAATCGCTTCAATAACGCCTGCTCGGTTTCGGTTCTGCTGCACACTCACAATGAGAGGAGAGCCATAACCAAGAACATCAAACTCATGCGCATGAATATCAAACTTCGGATCATCTGCCTTATTGACAACAAGAAGCACTGGGGTCCCTGTGCTTCGAATCCTTCTTGCTACCTCATAGTCAGCTGACGTCAGTCCACTCCGCACATCAACCATAAAAATAATGACAGCGGCTTCTGAAAGCCCCGCTTCAATTTGACTATCGATTTTTGCTGATAGTCCATCGGGATCATCAAAACCCATTCCACCCGTATCAACTAATTCAATCACACGGCCATCAATCTCTACTCGATGAACGAGCCTATCCCGAGTGATACCAGCAGATGCATCATCAATAGCTACTCGTTTTTCCACGAGCCAATTAAATAGACTTGATTTTCCAACGTTTGGACGCCCAACGACTACAACTCGAGGAATGTTAAAATGCATAACGCTCGATAACACACACAAAGAACACAAACAGGTTTACAAACGACACAATGTCTCAATTCGACTACCGAGCGACGGCAGCACCAGAATTTGCTGATCCAAGCAGATCAAGCAGTAAGGATATCATTTTTTCCGAGTTGATTGGGATTTGCAGGAGCCGTCGCTTGTCATCAAAATGTGCCGTGGAAAGCACCGCTTCTTGACGTGGGCTTGCGATAAGAATAGCGGGAATATCTGACAGAAAAGTATCTTTGGACAATTGGTTAAATGCTTCGACAACTTCTGGACCAAGCTCCTGAGCGCTCATCACAAGACAATCAGCAGGTCGTGGTCGTGAACCAAATCGCGAAAGTGCACGCCTTGGATTCTCCGTAAGGAGCACCCGATATCCCAGGTTCTGGAGAAATCGCCTCAGTGTTTCCTGTGCTTTCCTGGATTTTTCAACAAGCATGATTGTTGGCGGACGCTTCGTCCCAGACTGCGGTGATTGCTGCTTACTGGCCACCTCCTTAGCGGGTGTATTTTGTCTTGGATTTTTCACCTCCACTTTTTCTGAACCATCAGTCGATTCCAGTTGATACGCAGGCTTTGCAAGAAGTGCTTCGACTGCGCGTCGAACATCCTCCGCAGACTGGAAACGTTTTTCGGGGTCGAGATCCATTATTTTGTTGATAACAGTGGCAACCTCAAGTGGGACATATGGTGCGGATTGACTGAGCGGAACGACAGACACGAATCGCATGGGATTTCCCCGAATCGCGCGATCTCTCGATTCTTGAAGTGCTGGCTGTCCGGACACAGCCAGATACCCAAGCGTTCCGAGGAAAAAAATATCCGCAGCAGTCGAGTCGTTCGGTTTTCCGGAAGCTTTTTCCAGCGTGGCGTAATCAAGCGTTCGTGGTTGTGCAGCTGAGAGCATTTTATCGCTCACCCCGGCAACACCCGCCAAGCCAAAGTCAACAAGCTTTGCTACTCCCTGTGAAGAAACAAGGACATTTGATGCCTTCATATCACGATGAGTGACACCTTTTTTATGAGCATATTCTAATGCACTTGCTATCTGCGAAATAAGGTCAAGACCACGACTAACTTCAAATGCTCCGCGCAAACGGATGATTTCACGAAGGTTTTGTCCTTCAACAAACTCCATTGTGAGAAAACTGATGCCATTCTCCTCACCAACATCTTCAATTCTGACGATGTTCGGATGATCAAGAAGACGGCCTGTCATTCCTTCACGCTGGAACGCATTACGACGAGCTTTGTCACTTGCGTAACGCTGACGAAGTACCTTGACAGCAAGCGTCGCCTTACTCACCCGATCAACAGCACGATAGACTCGGGCAAAAGAACCCGCACCGACCTGGTACAACACCTTTGCACGACCATAGTAAAAGCCATGACGCTCTCCTCTCAATAGCCGTTCAACCTGATAACGGGTAAGAAACTCTCGTCTCTGGAGCGCCTGGAAAAGTGACTCAATGGCGACACCTGTACCGCCGATCTCTCTCACAACCTGATCCAATATGCCAGGTTCAACCAGATCCAGATCGTGAATCCTTGAAAGAGCTTCGGGCGTATTTGTCGGTATCCTGCTCATAGATACTTCTTTAATCGGTCATCTTCCATGATGGTAACCAGTTCACAGCAGAAAAACTGCTGAATTCAGAGAAGAATGGTAATTCGGCGTGTCTGGTCTGGAAATTCCGCTAAAAAGCCTGCTACAAGCATTTTTAAGACACCCTTCTCGTGACGCATTATGCCCCTCATCAACCGCCATTCCTGCCAATTCGTCAACGGCCACCTCATCGTGGTGCTTTTGGCTGTTGCTGATTTCGTTGTTTACTCACCACTGGTGGTTGCATCGTCATTCATAGATCAATGTGAAAAACCGGAAACAGCTTGGTCAATAAGCCCCGAAAGCACCTCATGTCAGGTCCTCTCGCATGAACGCACCAACACTGCTGCTCGAACCGGACAAATGGGTGAACAGTTCCTGATCGATGCACCGATCAGCAGACAACTTCAAATTCAAACACCTATTGGACCCGCAGAAGTCATCGATGAATTCTCAGCCGAACTCTGGATGCGGGCGAATCGGTCAAACATTCGTATGGCTGTACGGGTGAAGCTTCCTCATTTCATAGCTTCTGATAATGGACGCCCTGTGGAAGTCCTTGTAACTGGATTGAGCTCTCGAGATATCAATCGTTGGCAACGGCTCAGCGTAAACAACATATCTTCCGGACTGAAGGAACAGCTTCCAGCTCTCCATGCTCAGTACGGCCCTCACGGCAGTCTCTCAGGTGCTGTCATAACTCATCTGGTGCTTGAGCTATATTCTGGACCAGGAAGCTATGACATCTCACTTGATGACGTTCGTGCCGATGGAGTCATTCTTCGAAATGATATGAATGATCGCATCCATCGGGACTTATCCGTTCAAACTGCAAGTGGGATCGAGCCACAAACGCTCGTAGATAATCCCGCCCCTGTATCAACGGATCCTCTCAGTGGTCTCAACCGAGGCGTCATGGAAGTGGATGGACTGCCCTTCTTTCCCAGGGTCATCGATCACAATGGCGAATCTCTACAGAGTATTGCAGCGCTTGGCTTCAACTGTGTCCGAGTTCGGGAGCCTGCCTCAGGAGCTTTTCTTGAAGAAGCCAGACGTGCAAATGTTTGGATCATCTGCCCTCCACCACAACTGCCTGATGTGGATATTCGAAATCCTGAAGACATGCCGATATTTTCCTCAAATTGGAATCGTATCCTCATGTGGGACATGGGCAGTGGTCTCACACAAGACAATATTCAAGAGCTCACTGAACGCTCTCGAAGAGTGAGAGCATGTGACCAACGGTCCGGTCGACCGATTATCGTTTCAGCAGATTCTGGACTTCGGTCAATTTCTCGACATGTGGATATGGTTATCGCCCGCCGAACTGTCCTTGGAACAAGTCTAGAACTGAATGACTTCCAAACGTGGCTCAAGGAAAGGCCTCGACTCATGCGGCCTGGCACACCACTCCTTGTGAACCTCTCCACTGAAATCGATGCCAAAACAGCACGACAGGCCGCTGCTTTATCAGGCATTGGAGGTAGTGGTCTTACCGTTGACCCAGAAAGCCTCTCCTTGGCTGCAATGACGGCAGTTGCTGCTGGAGCAAGAGGCATATTTTTTCGATCCACTCGTCGAATCGATGGAAATGATCCGGAATCTCAAACACGTGCCCTGGCAGTTCAGGCGATCAACCTGAAGCTCAAACTTTTGGAACCATGGGCAGCTGCTGGCAGGTTTACCGCAGTTGGCCAAACAAGTGACCCTGAGGTGCAGACCGCTGTACTTGAAGCTGCACGCGCTCGTCTCCTCCTTGCGTGGAGATCTGTTCAGGGAGCACAGATTGTTGCTCGTCACTACCATGGTGATATTCCAAATGATGAAACGCCATTAACGTTGCTTGTTCCTGGTGTTCCAGAGGCTCATCAGGCTTGGGAAGTGAGTGCTTCCGGATTGAAGCCACTGAAAACAAGACGTGTAACTGGTGGTGTTTCTGTAACACTTAATACCTTTCATGCTCAAGCAATGGTTTTGTTTAGTGGTGAACCAGGTGTTACAGCACATATGCAGGAAAAAATACGTGAATTAGCTCCACTCACGTTGGCATCTTGCCGTGCGTTGACAGGAAATATCCTGAGTACCGGAAGCTCACTGCTAGGCCGTCTGCCTCCTACAGCTCTTGGAACACTTCCTGCTACGAG
>CAXFJI010000056.1:0-10517 GCA_964003275.1 uncultured Planctomycetaceae bacterium | reverse complement strand
CCACAATGAGCCTCACGCTGATAGATCTGTGAACCAAGCTGATAGGCCTTTTTTTCTTCAGCATTCAGATGCTTGGGGGAATCAAATTCTACAACTTCAATGGCCGCTGGTGCAGCAAATCCACTGCTCCCTGTTACGTCAACCGTATGCCAAAAGTGATCAACTGTTCTCGCTGCAACAACAGCGTGCTGGACCGCCGACTGAAGAAGCGTCTGAAGTAACGCCTCATCTCGCACATTGTGCTGCTGATGCAGCCACAATGCCTCCAAAAGATAGTGCGCCTCCTGTTCATCGTTTGGATCAAACGATGCCATCCATTTTTTTGTTGCAGCAATTACTTCATCTGAGTCTCGGCCACTGAGTTCAACACGTGTTCTGTGACGGACACCATTCGTTGGATGCTTCAGATTTTCAAGCAGAGCCTCGATTGATTCACCGGCTATAAGAACTGGCTTCTGAAGAGGTCGCCCTTTGACTGTCAACCGAAAAATTCGTCCATGCACATGATCTCGATTTGGATCACGAATATTGTGCTGCATGTGACCAATAATCACATTTTGCCAATCCGCTACATACAACGCACCATCTCCACCAATGACGGCGTCGGTGGGTCTAAAATTTCTGTCACTACTGTTAAGAAGTTCGACACCTGGGGTTCCCCAAACTTCACCAAACTGACGTTGCTTATTGGCTTCTTTGCCTTTCCCGCCTTTGATCGCAACATCGACAGAAGCAATCAGATTTTTCCCGTTGAAAAAATCAATCGCACCACCATCAAATCGTTGCTCAAATCCTTTCCGGTTCCAAACCCTGAACGTGGAAATCTCTACTGGCTCTGAAAACTCGCCTTTCATCCATGGGTCTTTTTCTATCGCGGTATGAGCAAAGTTGTCTTTGTTGCCATCAACCAGGAGTTGAGCAGGAAACTGACCGTTTCCGTAATCGCTCGACTGTGTCATCTTTGCTGCGCGGGCAATATTTTCCCTGCCCCGCATCACCTCAACTTCAGAGATGTTCATTTCTCGCTTGCCATTCACACGAAGTTTGAAGCTAGTAATTTTCTTATCACGCAAAGCCGGATGGTTGACTTCAATTAACTTGCCACCCTGCTTGACGTCTACATGACTCTTTTCTTCCACTGAAGTGGCGGTCGGTTCACTCGAAAGGCCTTCTCCACGATCAAGGTCGTATTGCTTCACACCAAGAAACCCAATCGTGTTGCAAATAAGGAAATCCTGTTGCAGCTCATCCGGAAAATGAGTTGAAGAAAGAATTTCATCCGCAGCGACTGGGCGAAACTCTTTTGTCAGTAACTCGTGCATTTTGAAGCCTGTTCCTTCAGGCCTGACCTGATACGAACGTCCGCCTGTTCCGTCATTGGCATAACAGTAACCCCAGTAATCAAAACTTGTTCCATGTGGATTCGGACGATTGGCAGCATGGGGTGTAATGGCGAATGTTCGTGGATCAAATCGATACATCCCTGATTCACCAATGTTCAAGTTTGGCTTCCACGGTGTCTCATGGTTATGCACAAGAAAAATACCACTTTGCCAATAGATACCCCCATCTGGACCATAGATAAGGTTGTTTGCAGCATGATGTGTATCCGACGTACCCAACCCCTGCAGGAGGGGATAGCGAACATCAGCTACATCATCACCATCAGTATCCTGAAGAAACAGAAGATCTGGGCCTGATGTCACAACCACACCACCACCCCAGAATTCAAAACCAAGCGGATTGTGGACATGTGCAAAGATTTTTTTTCTATCAGCAACTCCATCGTGATTCTCATCTTCAAGAATTACGAGAGCGTCATTCATCTTCTTAAGTGGCTCCCACTTTGGATAGGTATTCCAACATGCTGCCCACAGTCGCCCCTGTGCATCAACCTGCATCTGCACTGGATTCGCGAAGCCTTCAAACATCTCCTCTGACGCAAAGACATTGAGTTCAAAACCATCTGGAATATTTATCTTTTTCAGACTCTCCTCTGGAGAAAGGTACTGGACACTCCCTTCCTTATCTTTATTTGAACTTTTACTACCTCCACCGACGTTTGAAATAACTGTCACCGGTGGCGGTACATTACTATCATTTGGTTGGATACGCTGACCATTTGCAGCCGCCCAAATGACGTCATCACGATTGGATGTCATGATGTCAAGCATAGTCAACTCATGCTTGAGCACCTCCGCATTGCTTTGACCATCAACAAATGTCAGGCCTGAGCGCGAACCCCAAATATCATTTCCATCGGTGGCACGATAGCGATTATGCCAGTGCCAGTTTTTATCGACGACCGCATCATAGATATCCTGAATTTCTTTTTTTGATGGCGAAGATTTCCCAATGAGGGCTTTGGATATGATGTCTGCTAAAATCCAATAGCCATCTGCATTGAGGTGAATTCCATTCAGTGTCAGTTGATTGCTATTCGATACAAATGCCTGAAATGTTGGCGAGTAAAGGTCGACAAAGGTTGCCTTTGTTTCATGAGCTGCTTGTCTGGTCGCCTCTGTAAAAGCGGCAAGATTAACATTGATCTGAGTGCCATTAGGGAGGTTCCTGTCGCCATAATATTGGTAGGCAATCGGACTAAAGAGAACAAATCGAGCTGCTACACCATCTTCTTTTCGAAGGCTTTTGTATTTCTCAATCAAGGACACAAGTTCGTTTCGGTAGGTGTCTCCGCCATCGGGGCCGGCAAAGGATTCGTTGTACCCGTACATAATGAATATGACATTTGGCGCAACGTGCTGGAGATATTCTTCATCATTCGTAAAGCCCTTATTTCGAGGACGCTTATTGACCATGTCTCCTGAGAAACTCATGTTTCGAAAGCGGACATTCTTTCCCTTAAGCTGGCTTTGCAAAACAGCTTCGACCCAAGGATCATGCTGCATGCGATCAGCAAGACCATTCCCAAAAATAGCCACGGTGTCATTCTTTTGAAATTGAAAGGGCTGTGGGTTGGAATCAGCCGTGATCGCTTGGGGTGCTCGAAGCACCATTGAGAAAATAATTAGAACACTACGAACAACTACTTTCGCGGACAAAGATGTTGATACTTTCATCACGTTGCATTCTCTCCAGAAGATTTTGCATATTGTCACTCAATACAACAGGTTTCAACAGTACGCTACAACGTTATTATAGCCTAGAATAAAAGGGTTATCCGTCAGACGTTCCATCGCGTGACTTGGTTATAGAATCTTCGGGGATTTGACGGAGCCGCTTATGCTCCAAACGCCTGAGATTATAGGCTGCAATCACTTCTTTTCGGCGAAGCGTACCAAGTATTTTTTGCTGATCCTCTGAAGCAACAACAGGGAGTTCATCAACATTGATAGCCGTGAATTTACCCAAGGCTGAATTCAGGTCTTCATCTGGGGTCACTGATACAACATCACTCTTCATCACATCTCGGGCATTTGCAATATGCCAAATCGTATCGTCATAAAGATACCCACGAACATCTTCTGCTGAAAAAATCCCAAGCATTTTTCCAGTTGCGTCAACAACCGGAAAATATCGTTGTGTCGATTCAGCCAACGCATGCACTATTTCGTCTAAGGTTGTTCCCTCATGGATAAGCTTGAGACGAGGACTTTGTTGATATACGTTTTCGACACGAATTCCTTCAAGCACATCAACAAAGAAATCACCTCTATGAGCCGGTGAATCCAATCGAGTTGGCACCTGTTTGAGATAAAGTGTTGAACGTCGTCCAAGTAAAAAAGTCAGTGTAGACACCCAGAGCGTCGGTAAGAGCAAGCCATATCCACCTGTCATCTCACTCACCATCAGAACTGTAGAAAGTGGCGCTCTGGCACACCCAGAAAAAAAACCTGCCATACCAACAATGGCAAATGCCTGCGGATGTGGCACGAGTTCAGGCATCCAAGTATGAAAAACCTGACCAACAGCTCCACCAACACACCCTCCGATAACCATTGAAGGGCCAAAGACGCCACCTGATCCTCCTGAACTAATAGTAAAAGACGTTGTCAAGATTTTTACTAGAGCAACGGATACTAATAAGAGGGGCGCAACAGTGAATTCACTCGCAAACATTTTTTGCAGTAAACCGTACCCACTACCAAGAACTGCAAGGGCATCGTAGTCCTGCCCGAACGCTGACCATAAGGCAAGGCCTGTAAGTCCTGCCAATGCTGCGCCAACCATTGGCTTGATATGAGGAAAGATGGGTAACTTTTTAAATAGAGCGTGAACGCCATAAAACGTTTGGATATACAGCAAGCCAGCAAGAACGAGAATGACTGCCATGCATGCGTAGGGCACTAACTCCAATGGAGACTCGACTTCAAAAGCCATATGAGGACCGAATAAAGGCATAAAGCGAAGATCGCTCGGCAACCATAGGCAGAAAACCGAATACGCTATTGCTGAAGACATTGCTGCAGGCACAAGAGCATCACTCTCAATATCCGCATCACGGTAAAGAATCTCCCCCGCGAATACTGCTCCAGCCAGAGGTGCTCGAAAAATTGCACCTACCCCAGCTCCCATACCGGCAGCGAGCATAATGCGACGATCACGAGCAGGCAGTTTGAGAACTCCACCAAGAAATGAACCAAAGCCTGCGCCAATCTGCGCAATTGGACCTTCTCGACCTGCTGAACCTCCTGTACCAAGTGTAATGGCAGAAGCAATGGTCTTAATGATTGGAATACGACCTCGTATGTCACCCCTTTTATTATGAAATGCATCGATGGCAGCATCTGTACCATGCCCTTCAGCCTCAGGAGCGAATGTATAGACCAACACACCCGAAGCCAGACCACCAGCAGCCATCACTGCAACCAGCATCCATGGCTTAAATGGTCCATCCGTTTCAGGAAAAACAGTTCCCTCTGCCTCTGCCTCACCAGCATGAAAATGAGCAAGCCGACCCAGTGCAGTGTGCTGAACACTTTGCCCAATAATATGGAAACCAATGGCTCCAATGCCAGCAACCATACCAATCACAGCCGAGAGCAAAAACCATTTTCCAGTAGACTTCAGTTCAAGTCTTTTGATTGCCGTCAGCAGGTGATTCAAGTGCTCGCTCCGTTGTGAGAAAAAAATTGCTCTGTTTTGTTAGCCTGCCTCGAACACCCAAATATGTTTTCCTTGCTCAGTTTTTGTGAAGCGAATCACAAATCTATTTGCAACCGATTCTCTGGCCGTAGCAAACTTTCTCGAGCCAGCGGTCAAAACAATCATTGCCAGAGAAACTGGAAAAATTATTTTCATAACAATAAGCACAGAGCAAGATCTTTAGTATGCGGCTCAGACTATCTCTTCTCAAGATGTGCACCTTGTTGTGCCCGACTTATTGAAAGTTCTCTCTAACACCCCTCTATCATTTTTGAGTAATTCGTTTCGAACGGAACAAATTGGTATCTGAAGACCACCGGTTTTCGCCCCCACATCTCAATAAAGACATCACTCATTTCGTTTTTGTCTATGTGTCCTACACTATTGTTTTGGACTACGTTGAACTTCCCTGCACAAATGTTTCACACATGACTTGCCTGGATCATGAAGCTGGCTGGCGATTTGAGAACTCCTATACAAACCTGCCAAAACCATTTTTCTCTAGCGAACGCCCCACCCCAGTGAGATACGCAGGACTTACCCTCCTCAATCAATCACTCACCCATGATCTCGGATTGAATTTTGACATTCTTCAATCCTCAGGAGCATCAATATTTGTTGGGAATGAAATCCCAGATGGATCAAAGCCTATTGCGCAAGCGTATGCGGGCCATCAATTTGGTCACTTCACAAATCTAGGGGATGGTCGAGCCATTCTTCTTGGGGAGCAGATCACATGTGACGGGAAGCGTTTGGATATTCAACTGAAGGGTGCTGGCCGCACAAAGTATTCACGCAGCGGTGATGGAAGAGCAGCTCTTGGGCCGATGCTCCGGGAATACATTATCAGTGAGGGAATGCATGCGCTGGGTATTCCAACAACTCGCAGCCTCGCCGTAGCAGCCACTGGTGAAACAGTATTAAGGACTACATCCTTACCAGGTGCTATTCTGACACGCGTGGCAGCAAGTCACATTCGTGTTGGGACATTTCAGTATGCTGCAGCTTTGGGGAATCATGAACACTTGTCGTCTCTCCTCGACTACACGATTCGAAGACATGATCCAGATTTGCTGTGCTCTGAAAATTCTGTCTTTCCATTTTTAGAATCTGTCATCGACCGTCAGGCTCAACTACTCGCTCACTGGATGCTGATTGGCTTTGTTCACGGTGTTATGAATACGGACAACATGGCTCTTTCAGGTGAAACAATCGATTATGGTCCCTGTGCGTTCATGGATGTCTACCATCCTGACACAGTTTTCAGTTCAATCGATCAACAAGGGCGATATGCATATGCCAATCAGCCTGCTATCGCTCAGTGGAATCTTGCTCGACTCGCGGAGAGTCTCATCCCGCTTGTTGGGAGCCCCACCGAACAGGCCATTGAACAACTTATTCCGATTGTCAACACATTTTCGGAGAAGTACAAAGCGTATCATCTTACCGGTGCCCGAAAAAAAATAGGCCTTGCAACCTGTCAAGAGAGTGACCTTGAACTCTTTGAATCGCTCCTGAACATCATGCAAGATACGCAGGCTGACTTTACGTCGACGTTTGTAGAATTAGGCCATTCTCTTGAACACGACGCCTCACACCTAAGAATTATCGCAGCGCCTGCGTTTCGTTCATGGCGCACTCGTTGGCAACATCGACTTGACCAAGAACCAGGCTCTCATGAAGACGCTGCTGCACGCATGAAATTGGTAAATCCTGTGATTATCCCAAGGAACCACATCGTTGAAGAAGCTCTCAATGAAGCCGAGTCTGGTAGCCTGAAGGCTGTTCAGAGCCTCTTAGAGATCCTTGATAATCCTTTTTCTGAAACAACCAAGAACGTCCAGTACCGAAACGGGAGTCCCCCGGGAAGTCCTCCTTATTGTACATTCTGCGGTACATAGTTTTCTTATTCATTGCTTCTTTCTTCCTTCTTCCAAATATCCTCATGCTCTCACATAAATATCATGGACTTGTTTTTTCGCTTGTCATGTCGCTTCTCATGTCTGGGCTGATGTCCCTTGTGATCACTGCTTTTCACACTGGGCTTCACCCCAAACTCATTCCTGCGTGGCTTCAAGCCTGGGGACTTTCGTGGATAATCGCATGGCCAACAATCATTATCGTATCTCCACTCGTCAATATTCTTGTCCAACTTATTGTGAAACGTGAAGATGATTCCACATCTTGACGGCATCTGTGATAACCGGCAGGTCCAGTGACCTCCGCGCTTGTGCAAATCTGTCACTCTGGAGATTCACCTGCTGTTCATCGCCTAATTGTTGTTGTCGAGACCGCGAGACCATAGACTAAGGACGAACGGAAAACCTGGCACCCTTCCTCCGGTATTATAAAGTTATGTTCTTGTATCGCTCATTGATCATTTTGATGTTGTTTTCTGCGAGTCTTTTTATTCTGGAGCACAGTAGTTGCGCTGAGGATACTCGCCCAAATATTCTTTTTATATTTAGTGATGATCACGCACCTCATGCAATCGGTGCATATAACGGTTGGCTCAAGTCGGTCAATCCAACTCCCTGCATTGACTCTTTGGCTTCTGAAGGTGTTGTCTTTCTCAACAGCTTCTGCACAAATTCAATTTGTGGACCAAGTCGTGCTGTCATACAAACTGGCAAGCACAGTCACAAAAATGGATTTATGAATAATGGCAATACGTTTGACTGGAACCAACAGACATTTCCAAAATTACTGCAAGCTGCAGGATATACCACTGCGATATACGGGAAGTCTCATCTGAAAGGCAAACCGCAGGGCTTTTCCGATTGGAAGGTACTTCCCGGTCAGGGGCTGTATTACAACCCTGACATGATCACTCCAAAAGGCACCACACGGATTGAAGGGCATTGCACCGACATCGTGACTGACCTGGCTGTGGACTGGCTCAAGCAAGGGCGAGAACAAGGCAAGCCATTCATGCTGATGGTGCAACATAAAGCCCCTCACCGAAATTGGATGCCTGCACAACGCCACCTCAATCTTTATGCAGACACTGATCTACCAGAACCCGACACCTTGTTTGATACCTGGGAAGATAATGCTCCGCCAGCGCGGTATCAGGAACTTGAGATTGATCGACACATGCATCTCAATTTTGATTTATTTGTTGATTTACTGCCATCCTTTGATGGCAATGCTATCCAAGGTCGACTTGATAAATCTGCCTGGCGGAATATGCAGCGAATGACCACTGCACAGCTTCAAGAGTGGCGAAAAGCATATGAACCACGCGACAAGGCCTTTCATGCTGAAAACCTTTCAGGAAAATCACTTGTCCGATGGAAATACCAGCGTTACGCAAAGAATTACCTGCGGTGCATTAAAGGAGTGGACGAAAGTGTTGGAACGCTGATGCAAACTCTCGATGACCTTGGATTAAGTGACAATACCGTTGTGATCTATTCTTCTGATCAAGGTTTTTATGTTGGGGATCATGGTTGGTATGACAAACGATGGATGTACGATGAATCAATGAAGATGCCCTTTATTGTGAAGTGGCCTGGTGTCACACAACCAGGAACATACAACGATGATCTCATTCAAAACTTAGACTATGCAGAGACCTTTTTGGAAATGGCAGAAGCCGAGATTCCTGACGACATGCAAGGCAGGTCACTTGTTCCACTCTTAGAGGGTGATACTCCCTCAGATTGGCGTACTAGCGTCTATTACCACTACTACGAATACCCGAGTGTTCATATGGTTCCACGTCATTACGGCATCCGCACAAAAAACCATAAGTTGATGCATTTCTATCAATTTGACGAGTGGGAATTTTATGATCTCGAAAAGGATCCCGATGAATTAATGAACGTCTATGGTGATAATGAGTACGCAACAGTGATTTCCAAGACCAAGGATGAGCTTGAGCATCTCCGTGCGTTTTATGATGACGATAGTGATGTGTCAGTAAAACCAAAGTCGTGGCAAATTGACATCCGTCGATCACAGGCTTCCAAAGACTAATCGTCGTGGCTTATGTCATTTGGGAGCATTGATGACAAGAGAACTCGGTGTGCTGTATGCAGTCGTGTTTCAAACACCTGCGATACCTCATCCGCAAAAGATGTGGTCATGCTTTTTGACAAAAAAAAGGTTCTCAAACGGCAAAATAAGCAAAGTGTCTTTTGGGCACTGTAACGATTCTGTGCCGTCCCCGTTCCCTTTCTAGAGAAGATGTCACTTTGTAATACCCCCAAACGTACGTTTGATTCGTTTTTTTGTCGTACATTAATGGTCCAATTCAAAAGACTCGGCCACAATATTGGCAGTGGGAGATACTCATGTTTGTATGGCTGCAAATGAACCCCTTGCACAACCCATTTACCATTCGAGCACGTTACTTTTTTGCTGGAATGCTTTTCTTGAGCCTTGGGGTGATCGTTGTCACCCAGCCTTCGATCAAAGCAGATGACGCAAACAGCTCACGAAAGGAACTCTGGGAGTCGATACAGCGATCGCTCAATGAAGGGAAACCGAAAACGGCTGCACAGCTGTTGAAAGGCATTGAAGAGCAGGCACGTGCTGAAGAGGCGTGGGATGAAGTCGCTCGGGCAATCGCCACGCGGATACTGACTGAAACAGGAGATAGACCGCCTGATGATCCTGCACGTCTTATCCGCTTAGCAGAAGAAATTAAAACGGCTCCGCAACAAACACAACACGTACTTCATGCCATTCAAGCAAATTGGATCTGGGGATTCTATCAGCAAAATCAATGGCGTTATCGCACGAGGACACAAGGTGGTGCTGGTGGAACGGATCTCTCCAAAATATCTCAGTGGGACCTTCCGACCATCATTGCTGAAATTAGGAAACAATTTAAATCTGCACTTGGTGATTCCACGGATACCAAGAAAAAAGTCCTACAGTCTTTGCCCGTCACAGCGTGGGACGCACTGCTCCAAAAAGGTTCGATGTCTGATGCCTATCGTCCAACTGTCTGGGATGTCGTTGTGCACGATGCTCTTGTTTTCTTGCAGTCTGGTGAGCGAGGCCTCATCGCACCCGAAGATGCATTTGAAATCGACGTTCGTTCGCCAGCACTTGGAACGCTCGATGATTTTTTATCCTGGCACCCTGAATCAGATGATGATATCACGGATCGAGAGTCACCTATTCTTGAAGCGGCACTCCTATATCGTGAACTCATCACGTTTCATCGTGATGATGCTGATCCTTCGGCCTTTTTGTCAGCTGATCTTGAAAGGATACTGTGGGCATCAGAAATCGTTGTTGGTGATGGTGTCGACAAACGCAAGGAAAAGTCACTCAGAATATTTATTGAACATGCAGAAAAGCATGAAACAGCGGCGCGTGCATCGTTTGTATTAGCAACGCTACTCCGCCAACATGGTGATCTTGTACAAGCACATGCAACAGCTCAGGCCGCAGCG
>CAXFJI010000055.1:0-10594 GCA_964003275.1 uncultured Planctomycetaceae bacterium | reverse complement strand
GTATCTGGCTGGTGGTTGCTACTGGGTGCTTTCAATTCTCACCTTCATCGCAGCTTTCAATCAGCTCGGTATTCAGTTTGCTCTACTTGAAAAGATCATTCTGATCGGATCTGCCGGTTTGGCTGCTGGATTCGCCTTGGCATTCGGCCTTGGAGGGCGAGACGTCATGAGTGGCATCCTATCAGGCTACTATGTTCGTCAACGCGTTCAGGCTGGAGATTCTGTGAGCGTTGGAAGCCTTGAAGGCATTGTTCGCGAGGTTGGCCCGGTTGCCACTGTGATTGAGACGAATGAGAGTGGTACTGTATCCCGACACTCTGTACCAAACTCCAAGATGTTGCAGGAAGCTGTTCGATAATTCCTCAAATCGGAAAGGACTCATTCCCAGGGCCCGTGATGCACATGCATCACGGGCCCTGCTCATTGTCATTTATCAGATTTTTCCAAAAGCCGATCCAAGAGGGATGGCAACTGTCTGCTTGACTCCCGAGTTCCCCCTGCAGCAGCAATGCCAACATCAGCAATCTTTCCTTCCGCATCCACAACAACCAACCGATTTGGCCATGGAGCATAGACATCTGCCACAGCATCATCGATCGTGTCAACAACTATTGGCATCCGCATCTGTATTCGATCATTGAAATCTTCAGCCAATTCACAACGCTCGCTGAGCGTGTTTGGGGCATCCACCTTGAATTGATTGTTCGGTACCTCCCTCCCACCAATGGGATGGGCTTCTCGAATATAGATCATGAGAAAATTCACGTCTTCACGATACTCATCAAAAAGTGAATTGATCATGGAGGTACTGCGGACAAATGGAGGGCACGTGCAACTACCAAACACCAGAACAACTGGTTTCCCACGCAACTCGGAAAGCGTCATGACCTGAGATCCATCATATGTACGAAGTGAAAAATCTGGGGCCTCATCACCGTTGCGCAACATTCCCTGATTTCGAGCAGGTCGCCCAGCACCCCCGGGCCCGCGAGCTTGGGCATGAACAACTTGAACACTCAAAACCGAACACAAGAGGCACAAGCAGATCATGCCGGCCAGTCTGACATGCAAATACCTTGCAAAAAAATGATTCCTTTTGAATGTCTTAAGCATCTTCATTCTCTCCCATTGGATTTCTTTTTTCTCTAAACACTAACGGCTCAATCTGTCTCGGCGGAACAATCACTGTGGAAGAAGGGGGCGTATGTCATTCCCATCTGCATCAACTGGATATAAAGCCTTCTCAGACTCTAAAGCCGCCACCATGTCTTCCACCATTTTCAAGAGAACATCAGGACGAGATTCTGCAAGATTCTTTTTTTCGTAGGGATCCGTATTCAGATTAAACAATTCATATCGAACTCGGGCCGGATTCTTTTCCGGCAAGTAGTGATAGATCAACTTCCATTCACCCTGTCGATACGACGTAAAATAGCTGCTTCGATGACTATGCGGGAAATGCATAAGAAATGTTTCGCGATGACTCGAATCTCTTTTTCCTGTGAGTAACGTTTTCAAATTGACCCCATCAAGGACGTAACCTGCGGGTTCGTGTGCACCGGCAACACCAAGAATCGTTGGATATAAATCCATCACCGTCCCAAGTTGCTGCTGAATCGCTCCTGACTGAATTGGCAACATCTGCTGACATTGATTGCTGGGATCGCATTTGGCCCATGACGCGATGAATGGCACGCGCATGCCCCCTTCGTAATGCGTTCCTTTTTTGGCCCGAAGAGGAAACGAACTGTTGTGTTCATGTGTCGGTCCCAAGGGAGCATCACTCCCATTATCACCAAGAAAGAATATCAGCGTCTCCTCAGCCACGCCCAATGCATCAAGATGGTCAAGAATGTCATTGAGCGATTTATCCATCCCTTCGATCAGTGTGGCATACGCCTGAGCATTCTTTGGCTTCCCGGAATCGGCGTAGTGGCCTGCAAAACGAGGATCAGACTGAAATGGAGCATGCACTGCATAGTGGGCAAAGTCGAGAAAAAATGGAGCGCCCTCGTCAACGGCCTGACTTATCTGTTTTTTAGCTTCAATCGTCAATGCTTCAGAAAGAAACGTGTCCGTTCCATGATATGTTTCAAGGTGTGGCACTGCACGTTTTTTGTTGCCCTTGATATGACCATAACCATCCTGACCGTAGTAACTTCCAGGTTGCCCCCATGAGCATCCTGCTATGTTCACATCGAATCCCAGTTGGTCGGGCCATTCCGAAGGCTGACCACATGGTCCAAAATGTGCCTTCCCGATAAAAATAGTCTTATACCCTTGCGTTCGAAGAACTCCAGGCAGGGTGACTGATGGATCCTGCACACCAACCCACCGCCAGTCCGGTGGACCATTTGGTCCTCGATTGTTTTCTTCTGAACGAATCCATTGCGTGACATGATGGCGAGCCGCATTCTGACCTGTCAGCAATGATGTACGAGTCGGTGAGCACACACTCATACAATAAAAGGTATTGAATCGGATCCCTGTTTTTGCCAAACGCTCCATGCCAGGTGTTCGATAAAAGTCGTTTAATGGATATTTTTTGGGGGTGCCTTGCTCGTCTGTCATAAAAGGGACCGACGTATCAAGAGGTCCCATATCATCGACAAGAAAGACAATGACATTTGGCTTTCCGGCATCGCATGCTGGCATCAAACATGCAGAAAGAAGACCAAGGATGATTCCACCAACTGCTTTTTTGGATTGCAAAAGCATAGCTACGCCAGTCATGAAACGTCCTTTCATAATCACGTCAAATCCTGTTTATTCCCTTGCGATGACAGGTCTCTTATTCCTATTTATTGATGTGCGAAAAATCACGTCAGATATGCCAAGAGTATATCTCGAAGTCTAAGGTTTTTCTGGGATTTCCCAATCGCTACGATGACCCAACTGGTGGAGGACTTCCTTTGATGTGTAATTTGATAGTGCTCGCGTTGATCCATCACCCATACCAATTAGGAGACATCCAGGATGATGGCTTCCGAATCCTCCAACACGCAAAGGATCTTGAGGAGCCTCTCTCTGCTGCCATGTTTGCGTAGGTTCTTCAATTATTGAGGTATTTCGAAGCGTGGCTCGCGTACCAGACACCCAGCCCAGATCCCCACTATCAACGAAGTGTTCTCCGATGAGAAGTGTATTGGAACTTCCATCTTCAATGTCATCAAACCCAATGGCACTGTTCAAAAACAACACACCGTTGTTGTTGCTGTTTATTGCACTTTCACTATCGTGATGACACCCTGCGTAGGTGGTGTGACTTACCTCATGGCCGTTAACGTCGCTCCGCTCAGGCTCTGGGGATGACGGACAATGAAGAACAGAGACTATCGCTTCACGAACTGGTTTATTTTCTTCACCGTAGGCACCAGCATCCTCTACAAAATGTCGAGCCAATGCAGTCTGCTCAAGGTACGGAAGAATACGGACAATCCAACTGATATGACTTCCTTCCTCAACACTTTGAATAGGCCCGGTGGGATTGGTCACACCAGCTGGAAATGTCCCAAGATGAAACTCATGATTATGGAGTGAGAGACCAATTTGAGTGACATTGTTTGCACAACTGCATCGTCTGGCTGCCTCACGAGCTGCCTGCACTGCTGGAAGCAGAAGCCCTACAAGAATACTGATGATGGCAATCACGACAAGCAATTCAATAAGCGTAAATCCTGAATCGTCAGGAGCGCAGTCAACAGAAGATACATTCCGATCATGACTTTTCATTGTGGGCTCTCCTTTGCACTTGTTCGATTGTTTGTTGAACCTTCTTGAATCGTGGCCTCCTGACCATTGAATACTATTTCCCGCATACGGCGGACTGGCCTTGGACTTCCCCTTGGATACTCAACTGTCACATGGATACAGTAATCACCGGAATCTTTTGCCTCTCCGTTAATAACAAGCTGTGCGTCTCCTCTGCCACTAATCTCTTCTGCGGGAATAACAACCCTTTCATCAGCTAGGCTACCACCCGCTGCAAGACGTGCAACAACCTGATGACACGCTGCATCGAGAAGCAACGACGCTTGCCGGAGATGATGCTCACTACGAATGAATGATCGAGACAACATGGCTCCATGAAGCATTGATGCAGCGATCAGAGAAAATGTTGCCATGCATGCAAGAGCCATAACAACCACAACCCCTCGCCGTTGTTCTGTCATACTGCACATATCTTTCATGAACCTTTCTGATTTCCAGTGCTTTGAAAAGAATGGTGAATCAAGCGAGTGCACGCAACCACTTCGAGATCCTGAACTCGTCTCGGACGTCCATACGCACCTATCTTCCGTTGTGGAACAGCACGCCCCCGTAACACAACATATCCTTTTTCTTTCTGTACACTCCACTGTGTCATTGAGCCAAACACAAACCCCTCTCGTGATATCCGGCCTTGTTTCTTTATGTATTTTCGGACAATACCGCTGGACGTACTACGGTACTCAACAACACCTTTGGCATGGTGTATCTGAATAAGTGCTACCGACTGTGCTCCGGTCTTGCCTGTGAGTGCATTCGCCTCATCGACAATCACATCACTCCTGATGGCGTTCCGAATATCTTCACGAAATTGTCGCGCAAGACGCATCGCTGATCGATCCTGCTCGAGATCCTGACGTGATGCAGACTGCAGACGCATGCCCGTATGAAGAAACCCGGCAGACACACTGATAGCAACACCAACAGACGTCATGACAGCCAACAACTCAACCAGCGAAATACCCCTTCTTTGCCGCAAAGAAAACCTCATGGCGTGACTCCGTACGTCGATTCAGATTCTGGCAACCACACCGCAAGGCTCATCGGATTGTTTGTTCGACCGACAGACGTCCAGGAAATCTTGAGTAGAACCCGTTGACCGAAGGAACCATGAGATACATCTGCCTTGAGGACGACGCCTGGAAGATGATTCTTCACCACCTGTGATGGGGATAATGCATCGATCAATGGCTTTAATTCATTTGATGCGCATGCCTTCACGCGTTCTGCAATGTTTGCCAATTCTTCAAGTGCCAAGCATTCTCGCCTTGATTCAGCCAAGAGCCGATGATGACGAACATACAACGGGACTGTTGATGCCATCACTGTTGTCAAAAGCGTAAAGGCAACGAGTAACTCAAGGCTTGTTATGCCTCTTCTTGCATCTGGCATGTGACTTGAAAATGCAACTGTCCATTTCATCATCACGACAATCCTTGTATAAGCTGAGTAAGTGGTTCAAGAATGGCCTGAGATTCCACGAGCACAAGAATACCCATGATGGCGACCAGCACAGGTATGAGAATTTCGAAACGCACCACCCATATCCTCCGAATACGTTCACAGCGTTGTGCCGCTAACAACAAAAGGAACCGGCCTTGATAAGTAGGATCGCTAAGCGTTTTGCATTGCTCAAGTTCACCTGGTGTCAAGAAGCCTGTCGATGATAATGCGTCACTATCTTCGACAACACGTAACAATCGCTTTTTGATATCCGGATCACTCAGGCACACTGACAATTCAGAAGCAGCCTTATCGATTGAAACACCCTCACTCATCGCTACACCAAGCAGTTCAAGTACTGCCGCAAGGCGTTCCCTAAATTGAAATGGACGAACTAACCATCGCCTCATTCGTCGTGAAACAATCAACAAAAGAGCAAAGAGGAACACAAGCGGGAGACACATCGCGACAACGATCAAATATGGAGACAGAGCAACGGCCCACTGAAAACTTGCAGGGCTATCCGCACCGAAATCATGAATAATCTGTTCGTACATCGGAAAGATCTTCATAGCAAGAAATCCAATAACGCACAGAAACGTAGCGAGAACTATGAGAATATAACCAATCATGGCACGATATCGCCACGAAAGGCTTGGCGAATGCCCTAATATCGCGGACGTCAACTGAGGAAGAATTCGCAAACGATTTCCAAAACGGATCGCAACAGCATGCTCATCACACACAGCTGCATGAGTGTTACGCAGTACTTCATCCAAGTCTGATCCTTGGCTGAGGTCGTTGGCAATACGATTGATTCGCATCGACTGCGCCTTCCTCTGGCTCTTTGACCACGCCAGTAGCATCGGTTCCGCACGAATGTCTGCCTCAGCACATGCGGAAAGAATTCTCATGATCGATACTGATTCTGAATGGCTGCAGTCACGATATATCATGATAAAGCGTTTAATAGGTGAAGGAGCGGCATGAAAAGCGTTGTCGCAACAATCGCAACAAAGAGCCCAACTACTCCAATAGCTATTGGCCCGAGAAACCATTGAGTTGCCGACACTCCTCGACGAACACGGTCCCGCTGACAATCCGCAATAGCATCGAGCAAAATCTTTGCAACATCAGGTTCCTGTAATAGTGAGAACATGATCGCATTCGTCATGGGACCACGACGCATGGGCTTCAGAGCAATTGTCTTCTTGATGCCGGCAGACGATGCAGCGAGCTCTATCGCTTCAGTGGGTGTTATTCCTGCACCCCGCAACATCGAAAGAGATCGTGCAAACTCCTGCCCGATTTGGGGGCCATACAGTGATCGTGTGATCATGAGAAATCGCCCCAAGGCAAGAAGCCCAAGGGCCAGCGGAACCCCCCATCCAGAAAAAAATGCAACTACTCTGAACATGGCAATAGTCATAAATGGAATCTCTATTCCAAAGTCATCAAACAATGAATGAAAAAGAGGCAGCACCACTAATGACAAAAGAAATGATGTTGCAAACACAAGCCCAAGAATGACCATGGGATACGCAAGTGCGGCCCAATAGAACGAGTACTTTGACTTGGACTTTTCTACAACAGTGATCATTCGCTCCAGCAAGTGGGGATCACCCTGATCACTGACAAACAGTGGCAACCAGTAGCGGGTGTCGAGGATCGCTAATCGCTGTGCTTCTGAAACATTGCGCTCCTTCAGCACACGGGCCATTTTTTGCAATGGCTCCTTCTGGTTGCCCGGAAGTTCATCGGCAATTGACATGATGAGTCCACAGGCATCACTGTGTTTTTCAACTGCCTGAGACGCATAGTATGTGAGCGTGTGATTCACAAATCTGGACTCCAGATTGGTACAACCGGCAACTGTGCAATCGCAGTGAAGAGTTCCACAAGAGGCTGGATTAGAGAAATGCCATAGAGCAGCACGGCGACACCAGCCACCACACTTCCCGCGACTGGAACAATCTTCTTACGTCGATCCAACCCCGACAAAAACTTCTGTCGATACCAACCGGAACCATACGACATACACGTAGACCGACTCAGTTGAGGCATTCTTAGAATCTGCTGAACCAACGGTTGAGGTGGTTTGTCGCACGTCTCGCTTCCTTTGTGCACGAGTTCATTCCAAATTTCCACTCGTTCAGTATCCGGAAGATCAAGCGAGTCAAGAACAGCACAACACCGGCAAAAAAACATTGCGTCACGATCTCGACGAATCGTACGCCTCAGATCGACAAGGCGGAAGAAACCACCTGCCAGCAACAGAATGGAACCTGCAATAACACTCGGCATTAGCACTGAATCAAAAACAGGATTCGTCGTGTTTGGAGAGAGTCCCTTTGACATTTCAAGCGGAGGCTCAAGAGCAACAAGCAGAGGAGCGTTGTTCAGTACGAGAACTATTATCCCAAAAGATGCAGCCGCACTTATGACGAGCGGATACATCATGGATACTTTTTTTTCCCACTCAAAACGCTGCTCCTCGATCGATATAAATTGAACCATCTCTATCAACCGACGAACATCGCCACCGGCGAGTGTCAGCCGAAGTATCCCTCGAAATGGTATTGGGATGGATTGGAGAATCGCCAACACGTCAGTCGAACTTCTGTGTGCATGGTCTCGAAAGGCATGTGTCGCGACATCAAGGGCAGAAAGCGTATTGCCATAGACACCCTTTTTCTTTCCGCATGTAACACGGATACCGGCCGCCAGTGCTGCTGATACGTCTCCCGCACTGGAACAACGTTCCTCGGTTATTTCCGCCGACATACCCGAGCATCGCCTCCTCGTCTCACGGAACCGATATGGCATTTTTTGAACTGCATGTCAATGAGTTCACATTTGAATCAATGTACACTTTTTTAACAAATGCCAAAGTAAATTACACGTGATCACACCACATCACCATAGCATCGGCATACACCGTCATCTGTACATCACTTGGAGCGTTTAAGCCAAAATACAACGATCGACTTACTTCCTTTTGATATCAACGCAGTGAAAAAACTGAAGCAGAACGAACGACGGGCATATCTCCAACTTCACGGATGTGTGATCTTATGGGGATTCACAGCGATCCTTGGCAGAATTATTACGCTCCCAGCAGGAGAGCTTGTCGCATGGAGAATGGCATTGGTCACCGTAATGTTGGCCATGCTCTACCAAACGTGGAAAGGCTTGCGAGTGATGCACAGTCGTTCCATCTTCATCTATCTGGGAATTGGCTGTGTCGTTGCAGCTCACTGGCTTGCATTTTATTCATCTATCAAGATGGCAAACGCATCCGTGGCAGTGGCGTGCCTCGGGCTCTCATCCGTTTTTGCTGCCATCATTGAACCCTTTCTCACAAAACGGCCACACGAACGTTATGAGATTCTCCTCGGAGCACTTGCCGTACCTGGTGTTGTTTTGATTGTTGGGGGTGTTCCCATCAACTTCCGCCTCGGTATTTTGACTGGAGTTGCTGCAGCTTTTTTTAGTTCCGTATTCACAACACTCAACAAACGATTTTTAAAAGAAGACAACGCCTTCACGGTTACCGCGATTGAAATGGCAGCTGGTGCAATGTTGCTTGGGATTCCTTCGATTATCAAAGGCCTCACCGTACCAACAGGAGAAGACCTGTTCTGGATAATTATTCTTGCTGCTGCCTGTACACTTCTTCCGTTTGTATTGTGGCTTCATTCCCTTCGGAATGTGAGTGCATTCAGTACGCTACTGATTTTGAATCTCGAACCTGTGTATGCAATTCTGCTAGCTGCGTTTCTATTTCATGAGTATGAAGATCTTACTCCGTTGTTTTATCTTGGCACAGCTATTGTCTTACTCACAGTTGTCCTTCAACCACGACTTCGACGATTTAGTCCCTCGCCTTAACAGCACACTCTGTTGCTGGACACCTGTTTCTCGTACAACCTCTTTTTTATATTGTTCTTGTAGGTGCAACCGCTATGTTGATTCTGAACCAATGGCAAACAGGCATACTTCTTCTGTGTGCACTCATACCCGCAACGCCGTGTCATGCCGCGCGCGGCAACTATGCTGTCCTTGCTTCAGAAGAGACCGCCACCAATGAGGCATGGAGTAGTGTCATTAAAGCTCTTCACGCAAAGCATTCGGATCTCGATCCATTTGTTCTCACATGGCGAGAGTCTCCAAATGAGACACTGCCCTCACTTCGGAAGGCCATTCCGAAATACTGTTGTTTCGTAGTTCAGCCTCATGAAGCAACACGGGAATTTGTTGCTTTGATTCACTCATTATGTCGCCGTTTCGATAGTGATGAATACGGTGACACACTATGGGGGATTCTTACAGGCTTCGATGCCGAGAACGCCTTGGACATTGCTCAAACGGCAGATCCTTTGATTGTCAGAAAGGTGACATCAGGCACTGAAATTGCAATGGATCGAGTCGTGGAAGGGGAATGGTATTGTGAACTGAAAAAAAATCTTATGGTTCGCAAAAAGTTTGGCGGAACAGCTAAGCAAATGAGAGCACCTGATGACACAACAGCGGCACTCGCAGAACGACTTTCAAGTGGTGAAACAGATCTCTTTGTGACAAGTGGACATGCGACCGAACGGGATTGGCAGATAGGGTACGCCTTCAAGAACGGTCATTTTCGTTCTGGCATGGGAAAACTCTGGGGAGTGGATACAAAAAACAAAACGCACCCTATCCAATCTGATAATCCAAAAGTCTGGCTGCCTGTTGGCAATTGCTTGGCTGGCCATATTGACGGACGCGATGCACTGGCACTTGCGTTTATGAATGCTGCCGGTGTTCGACAGATGATTGGTTACACCGTACCGACTTGGTTCGGCTACGCCGGCTGGGGTGTTCTGGATTACTTTGTTGAACAGCCTGGACGGTTTTCGCTATGCGAGGCGTTTCACGCGAATAACATTGCCCTCATACACAGGCTTGGGAGCGATCCGTCCGTTGCTGAAAAACGTGGGTTGGCCTTTGATCGGGACGTGCTTGCTTTTTACGGTGATCCTGCCTGGGAGGCACGAATGGCACCAGGAAAACTACAGTTCGAACAGACATTTTCAACCAACCATGAAAGATACAGCCTGATTGTTCGTCCACTGGCAGGGGCTACATCTTTTGCCCCAGTCAGCACGAACGGCTCACAGAGGGGACAACGCCCCATTATACAGTTTTTCCCAAAGCGACTTACTAATATTCAAATCATTTCAGGGGACATATGGAAACCGGTGATAACAGATTCCTTTATCGTAGTGCCGCTTCCGTCACCAGATACTGCAGAAACTATTCAGATTGTTTTTCAAGGGCAAACGATTACGCAGTAGGAAGCATTCTCAGTTGACCTGCAACAGTGCACGTACGTACTGGTGCAGGA
>CAXFJI010000054.1:0-10656 GCA_964003275.1 uncultured Planctomycetaceae bacterium | reverse complement strand
CAACAGACACAACCCGATAGAAACACCGTAGTTCTGGGTGCTACTGCTTTTGTGGTAACCAGCGTGCAGCGAGTTGTGTTTGAATTGGCGGTTGTTCGATCGCCGAGGCTGCTCGTACGCGATTATTTCCAACTGCTCGTGTAATCGCAACAAGTTTTGTCTTTTCCTCTTCGCCCGTTCGCGGCAGGCGTTTGACCATCCGAATAACACCCTCAGGGTTTGTTTCAGCGGCACCTGAAAAGTTACTCATAAAGACACATATTTCATGAAGGTTGACTGCTGCAGAGCGAACAATCAGTGGTTGAAGTGTACGAGTAACGATTTCCAGTCCGGCTCCATCCATGTCGACAAAGGCATCAATCTCAACCTTCTGCAATGATTGGCTGATAGTGTTTCTGCCAACCGGAGAGTATTGGACAAGGATAACACACGACCCTGTGAGTACTCGTGGTGCGAGAGACCCTGTATAAGCTCCCCGTCCATGAAATACCAGCAAGCCATTCTTGCCATGATGCTCTTCATGGACTAATCGTACTCCGCCAACTGTTCCATACCCATCACTAAATCGCCACTGCTTTGATCCTGCAGGGTCAAGAGAGAGCCTCGTGATCCCCAACATTCTCCAGATGTCGACAATCGCTTCTGGTTTATGAAATGAAAAATCAAGAAGAGCGTTATCGCAAGAAAATGTCTGTGGAGGTAAGTGTCGATAGAGGGTTGTTTCTCTTATGCACTGTGCAATCAGTTGCTGATGAGGCTTTGGAATGCGATCGAGAGGTAAAGCTTTGATTGCTTCTTGTCGTGCTGCTCGAGATGATGAGCCTCCATCGACAATAAAAGCGGTGAGTGAATGAACAGCTGCTGATTGTTCTATTGCGTGAACTGTTTGGGCTAAGCAAGAGGAAACAAGTCCCACCAAGAAAAACACAAAAAACCGTGAAATCATTGTCCCCCCTTATGTCACACCTCAAAGACCAGTTATGAGGTGGTGCACCCCAGTTGCTGATGAGAAACTGTTCGGCTTGTAATGGTCATTCTGCCCAGTCATTTCCATTCGTTTTGCTGGAACTACCTAGGCTCCCTGGTTTACCATGTCTCGTAGCAGCGTGGCTTGGCCCTGCTTCGTAGGTTCCCTACGATCGCCTATCAACGAAGGGACACAAGACAACGTAGGCGGGTTGAAATATCAATGCAAAGTGATGGGCAACAGCAACGGTTTCCTCGGCACGACACCGGTGGCTCTTCCACAAGACGACTGAGTTTACTCAGTCGTGGTTTTGTGCTCTGGACTCAGTTTTGCCTGCGGTTGCCTGCTGTTATTACGCTGATCGCAATACTTCTTGCAGTGTGCAGTGGTATCTATGCGACAAGGAATCTTGGATACAAAGTAAGTAGGATTGATCTTCTTGATCCAGATAGTGAGTACAACAAACTATGGATTGATTATATCGCAGAGTTTGGTGACGACGATGATGCCGTTATTGTTGTTGAGGGACAAACTCGTGAGGAGGTCATTCAGGTTCTTGAGGAGGTGTCTCATGAGGCTGGTGAGCGGAGTGATTTGTTCCACTCCGTCCTTCATGAAGTTGATTTATCTACGATCCGTGGAAAGGGACTACATTACCTCTCTCCGTCTGATCTAACATCCATTGAACAATTCATTGAACAGACCCAACCAATTATTGATGGAGGGTGGTCTCAATTAAGAGCAAGTTCAATGATAGCAGGGATGGCCAGTCAGATGGTTGCTGGCAAAGAATCACAATTAAGTGGTTCACCTGAATCGCCTGCTGCTGTTCTCGAACGATATGCTGAAAGTCTGCTTGCTGGTGTAGAAGGATCGAGTCGAGGTAACGCACCACTTTCGATGCCGTCACCCTGGCCAAGCATGCCAGAGTCTCTTTCCACGCTCCGAGATCTCTCAAGTGAGCATCTTCTTGCGAAAGATGGGCTCTTAGGCTTTGTCTTGCTACGACTTACGAAGACGGAGGGGGGGTTTGCAGGTGCATCGGTTGCTACTGATGAGTTGCGTCAAATTATCAAGAAGGTGAGTGACCGTCATCCCTCTGCAACGATTGGTCTTACTGGTTTGCCAATCATGGAAGACGATGAGATGCGAACCAGTCAACAGTCGATGATCTGGGCAAGTGGTCTTTCGCTTGCAGCTGTAGCGTTAGTCATTACAGCTGGTTTTGGTGGGATTCGCCACGCACTTATGGCAAACGGAGTCCTTGTCATTGCCATGTCGTGGGCCTTTGGTTGGGCAACCGTGAGTGTAGGTCACTTAAATATCTTGAGTGTCACTTTTACAGTGACAATGATTGGTGTTGGTATCGATTACGGTACGTATTACGTTGCTCGCTATCTGCAATGTCGACGAAGAGGTCTTGATTGTGATGATGCGCTCCTTGAAACAAGTGGCGCTGTTGGACCAAGCATTCTAACTGGTGCCATTACTACGGCAGTCGCTTTTTTTTCTGCCTCACTTACCAGTTTTGTAGGTGTTTCAGAATTGGGCACGATTGCTTCCGGCGGAATTCTCCTGTGTGCTGCAGCAGAGTTGTTGGTTCTCCCTGCAGTGATTGCCCTGGTTGATAGGAGTGTCTTTGGAAAGTGGATTCCACAACCGGTTCCTGTTCACACGTGGTTGGCACCAATTTTCAAACACCCGCGATTCGTTGCACTTGCATCCGTGGCGGTCACCCTTGCCATAGCGTCAGGTTTTCATGAACTCAAGTATGATCACAATCTCCTTAATTTGCAGGCGGACGGACTAGAGAGTGTGGCAGTCGAGAAAAAACTACTTGAAGAGTGTGATCAAAGTGTGTGGTATGCACTTTCGATAACGGATTCACGTGAGGAATTACTCAAACGCAAAGAGGCTCTACAAAATTTACCGAGTGTTGAGCGTGTCGATGAGATTGCCTCGTTACTGCCTTCGGAGGAGGATCTCAAACAACCGATTATTCAGCGCATTCATGAACAACTTGACTCCCTGCCAGAGCGACCTCCTGAAATACCCATAGACCGACTGGAAAATCTTGGCGAGACACTTGCCTGGGCACAGAATGAGTCATCAAAGCGTCCAGCGGGCTTAAGATCGGCCTGGCACCTTGAACGAACTCGAGAGGCGCTTCGGAAAATGTCGCCAGAGGAATGTTTTCAGGCACTGGCCAGTTTCCAGCAGCGGTCTGCTGGTGAACTATTAAGTAGATTACACGCTCTGGCTGGAGTTGCGAATCCGGAACCACCGACACTCGATGACCTTCCACCAAGTCTTGTTGATCGTTTTGTTGGTCAAAGTGGTAAACATCTTTTAAAAATTTATGGACGTGGTGACATCTGGGATTTCGAATCGCTTGAAAAGTTTGTGAAGGATGTTCGAAGTGTTGATTCATCCGCTACTGGTAATCCACTTCAGGCCTATGAAGCTTCACTCGAGATGAAAAAAAGCTATGAACAAGCAGCCCTGTATTCTTTGGCGGTCATTCTTGTTGTGCTGTGGCTCGACTTTCGCAGTCTGACCTATGCGTTACTTGCGGGTCTCCCTCTTGCCATCGGCATGGCTCAGACCCTTGGGCTTATGGGACTGGTGGGTATCGATCTGAATCCAGCAAATTTGATTGGCATTCCCTTAATTCTTGGTATTGCTGTCGATTATGGTGTGCATATTGTTCATGATGCCCTTGAGCGACCAGGCCCTTATTCAATCAGTGCTTCCACAGCAAATGCTGTGTTAGTTGATGCTCTTACAACGATTTTGGGATTTGGCGCACTGATGGTGGCAAGTCACAAAGGACTTGAGAGTTTGGGTAGAGTACTCACGCTAGGGGTCACAACATGTACGTTTACGTCTCTCGTATTCTTGCCAGTCGTGTTGGCCATGCTGAGATCTGGCACAACGGATGATGAATAATCGGATTGAATAGGAAGTCAAATCTGTCTTGTGTTGATCCGTTGTGGCATGGTACTTCCCACTGAAACTGCGCGTTTTATCATCCCCTACGGTGCCACTATGTTAGCCACGTTAATAAACACACGACTCCTGTCCCGTGCTATGGTTTGTGCAAGTGTTCTCAGCACAATTTTTATTGGCCTTCCGAAACAGACAGTCCTCGCAGATTCCAAAACACGAGTCGTCAATATCACCATGGAGGATCAGTTTCGTACCCGGTGCGAAACAGGTGCCTTCCTTGGAGATGTTGTGGTGCTTGTATTCGCGGAGCGAAGAGGAGCAGAAGCAGCTCATGAGCTTGGTAAGAAAATCCATGTCTTGTTTCATCCTACGGCCATTTCTGTGAGTGATGAAGAATGGGCACACCAACCGGTGGTCAGTCCACCTGGGTGGCCAGTCGATATACGCCCTCCCAATGTTCATGCCATTCCCGTCGCATGCCTTTCAGAAGTTCCACGAGCCATGCACCCAGTTGTTCGTGCTCGCATTCGGAAGGAATCTCCAGAGATTTCTGTCTGGCTCGATTACGAGGACATCATGGATCACCATTTCGGACTTGAGAGGGGAGTTCCAAGTGTTGCCATTCTTGACACACGAGGAATGGTCCATAGCGTGCATGTCGGGCCGTTCAGTGATGAAGCGATCAATTCGTTAGTGACAACAATTGATGAGATTCGTCAGGCCTCCCGTCCTCAGATCATCACAGCCGCTACCCCAGGGGCATTGCGGCGGTAGAAAGATTTATGTTAGGCGAAACCACAAAAAAGTGGTGATGACCATAACAACATAGCCAACAGGTAAGGCCCATCGACAGGTTCGGTCTATCACTGCAGCGCGATTCTTTTTGCCAACCCGTGAGAGAGAATAGACATACAGACTTTGAGGGATGGTAACAGACATCGTTACAAAGGAAACCAGCAAAAGTGTATCAGTAAATGTTAGGTATGACATGCGGGGCATATTTTCAATGATCACAAACTGGTAGGCAACAATGGTCAAGACACCAATGAAGGAGATATTGAGGCGGTCAGCAAGTGACTCCAGGTCGATCCAGAAAATGGACCAGATCATTGAAACAATCAAGAGCATTGGAAAGAGCATCTGCCAGACGAGTTGCCAACTTCTTCTCTCAAATGTGATTGTCGTAATGATTTGTGAAATATGTTTCACCTCATCTTTGTAGACAACTTCAACCTCAGAAGCCTTCATTGAAAGTGACTGAAGATCCCATCCAGCAACGTTCACGTCATTCTCTTGGCGCACGTGATTTTCTGTGACCCCAATCGCACGTTCATCCACTTCGAGTAATACTTCATCCTTAGTGTTACCAAATGGAATCATGAGGACGCGGAGTTTTTGGGTATCAAACGGATAATCTTGGAGTGACATGGGCGTTTCGAGGATGGCATTTCTTTGTTCAAAGTATTTGACTTTTCCATCAGGATAGATCTCAATTTTGATTGCACTCACATCCCCACTTCCTACTTGATTCACAATAAGAAACTGTGGCCACCATCCAGAGAACACTTCAAGGAACTGAAAATCGCCTTGGAAAATTTTGCGATCAACACCCTCCTCGTCAGCGTCAAAAGCGAGTCTGGGATCGTTCCAAGAAGCGATAAGTGCTAACTCAACCTCAAGAGATTCCTCAACGTCATCAATACTAATGACATCAAGAATCATCAGGCCACACGTGACATGTGTTGGTGACGCCGGCGGATTCGGCATGCCGGCCTCAATCGCCCAGGTGTTTTGAGCAGAAAACAAACTGCTCAAAAGGCAAATTCCTATAGAGAGACATGCAGAATACAATTTTCCTGCTGCAATCCACGTAGAAATCTTTGTAGAAAAAACCATTACTGTGATCGTTGCTTAAACCGTTCGCTTGCACGAGTGAGAGTTTCTCGCTCTGTCTGTGAAAGGCTGGACTCTCCAGACTGACCAATTTTTTCAAGAATACGATCGACCTCTTTTCGCAAATCTTCGTCATCAGCCTGCTGTTGTTTGCGTGGCGATCGGAATTCATCATCAGGATGAACAACTTTCATTCCTCTAAGGCGACGCTTCATCTGAAGCGAAAGGTCGGTCAATCCACCCAGATTCCATCCACGCCACGCATACAGGAGACCAAACGCAGCACCGGCGAGATGAGCAACGTGTGCGACATTTGTTCCTTTGGACGTAGCCCCTTGAAGGTCTAAGACAACAAACAAGACTCCAAGAGCCCATGCAGGCACTGGCAAGACACCATAGATGTAAACGGTTTGTCTCGGAAAGTACCAAATAAACATTGCAAGGACTGCCATGACAGCGCCACTTGCTCCGACAAGAGATGTACGCGCAGCAATCTGTGGCTGACCAATCTGGACACTAGCTACCCATGCAATTCCAGCAATCACAATTGATGTGACATAAAAACGAAAAAATTCAGAACGACCAAGAAGCGCCTCAACCTCTCGCCCAAAAAAGAAAATAGCAAGCATGTTGAATAACAAGTGCCATGGGTTTCCGCTATCGTGAACAAATCCGTAGGTTACGAGTTGCCAGACCTCGAGGAGGTTTTGTGGTAGGTCGCCTCGAAGAGCGAGAAAACGATTGATTGGTAATGTGCCAGCGGCAATAAGGTTGGCAACCCAGATGGCAACATTTGCAACAATGATGGTCAGAACCGCAGTCCACTCATTCATGACTGGTCCACGATTGTCATATGCATAACGGCGTTCAGAAAATCCCATGATGGGCAATGGTAGGCGGAGGTTGCCAAACTAGGCAACTGTGAGGCAAAAAAGAAGGATGCCGCCGCCTTTATTTCCGGTGTGATCCACTCCAGAAGCCAAGCAGTGGCAGAGTATCGCAGGACGTCAGAAACTTTTTTCCACAGTGGAGGAATTCAAATGACGCCCGACGGTGTACTGGGTAGAAAACTGTAAATGGGGCTCGACGAACGCCCAGTCACATCATCCGAGCGATTTTTTTGGGGGCAACGGCAACGTGCGGCGTTGGCACGATTGCTTGTGATGCATCACAGCTGCTTGTGGCTGACGAGACAACCGAGAGTCTGAACCGTCCGTATAATCGAAGTTGGTGATCTGATGCCAGATATCCAGTGGTGAGAGGACACAATGATGTCGTCGGCAACCCACATGCAAGCCTTGGCAACCAAAACGGAGCGATGGGCGGAACTGGTGAACCAATGCCTCAAATCACGTTAGAAAAACGCTTTAATGACCTCCATCAGGAAATGTCTCGTCTCAAGATGCTCGATTCAAAATCGATGCTTGGCCGGTTGCTAGAACCGATAGCGAACCGATAAGATCTCAATTCTCGGGCAAGTCAAGCGAGATGTGGGTTTATGTCTAAATTAAAAGGAGCGTGAGACAATGGCAGAGAAGATCGCAGCCGGAATCATCGGCACTGGATTTATCGGTCCGGTACATGTCGAGGCTGGAAGGCGATTGGGGAACGTCGAATTTGTTGCCCTGGCCGAAGCCAATGCTGAGTTGGCCCGCAGTAAGGCTGATCTTTTATGCATCGAGAAGTCATATGGCGACTATCGTGAACTTCTGGCCGATCCTCATATCCGTGTTGTTCATAATTGCACACCGAATCACCTGCATTACCAGGTCAACAAAGATATTCTCGCTGCCGGCAAGCATGTCATCAGTGAAAAACCACTGGCAATGAACAGTGTAGAAAGTCGGGAACTCGTGCAACTTGCATCGGAGTCGGGCCTGATCCATGCCGTTGATTTCAATTATCGCTATTATCCGCTGGTCCAGCATGCCAGACAGATGGTTCAACAGGGGGAACTGGGGGATGTGTTCACTCTCCGTGGCTCCTATTTACAAGATTGGCTGTATCTCCAGACAGACTGGAATTGGCGTCTGCAACCAGAAATGTCAGGAGAAAGTCGAGCGGTTGCTGATGTAGGGAGTCACTGGTGTGATCTCTTACAGTTCATCACCGGTGAGAGCATTATTCGTGTCATGGCTGACTTGAGTACCGTACATAAGACGCGGATGAAACCCAAAAAGGAAATTGAGACATACGCGGGCAAAGAACTCTCGCCCAGTGACTACGAACCGCAAGATATTCACACCGAGGATTATGCCTCGGTCTTAATTGAACTCTCAGGTGGAGCTCGTGGCGTTTTTTCTGTCAGCCAGGTGTCAGCCGGCCGTAAAAATCGGCTTTCGTTCGAACTCGATGGTTCCCGCTGTGCAGTGGCGTGGGATCAAGAAAAACCAAACGAGATGTGGATTGGGTATAGAGAAAAAGCGAATGAAATCCTGGTGAAAGATCCTTCATTACTGCACGAAGCTGCCAAAGAGTATGCCCATTACCCGGGTGGTCATCCCGAAGCCTATCCGGACGGCCCCAAGAATTTGTTTCGGAATGTGTATCGTGCGGTTGAGAAGGGGCAAATGCCGGAAAATCCTGATTGGAGCACGTTTGTAGATGGCCATAAGGAGATGGCAATCTGCGATGCGATCATACGAAGCAATCAAGATCAAAAGTGGACAGATGTGGAATACTAATCTGTGGACTGCCGAACGATTTAAATACGTTTTTCATTCAGGAGTTTAAGAATGCCTGCCGAGACTGCGCATAGCGACCATTGTAATATCGCTCTTATTGGAACGAAATTCATGGGTCGAGCACATTCAAATGCTTACTTAAAGGTCGATAAGTTTTTTGATCTGCCCTGCAAGCCTGTGATGCATACGGTAGCGGCTCGTAATCAGGAAGAGCTAAAACGGTTTGCTGATCGTTGGGGTTGGCAGCACTGCGCAACGGATTGGAAGGCGGCGGTAAACTCCGAAGCGATTGATCTTGTTGATGTGGTGACTACCAACAATGTGCATGCCGAGCATACGATTGCTGCACTCGAGGCTGGTAAACATGTCGCCTGCGAAAAACCACTAGCCGGGACGTTGAGCGATGCTCGTCAGATGGTGGAAGCTGCAGAGAAGGCGACTGGAAAAACATTTGTCTGGTATAACTATCGAAGGTGTCCTGCATTAGCGCTCGCCCATCAATTATGTGCGGCGGGGAAACTCGGTCGAATTTATCAGATCCGAGGCTGTTATCTTCAAGATTGGGCAGGCCCGGATACACCGCTGATGTGGCGATTCGAGGGTGATGTGGCTGGATCCGGAGCGTTGGGTGACCTTTGCGCTCACACCATCGACACCGTGCGGTTTATCACGGGGGATGAAATCAGTGAGGTGATCGGATCCACGATGGAAACGGTGATCAAAGAGCGAGTGATTCTCGAGAGTGGTGGAGGTGAAATTTCAGGACACGGGGCTGCGACAGGTCAGAAAAAGGGTGCCAGCACAGTCGATGATATCGTGTTGTTCGTCGCCAAAATGTCTAGTGGTGCGTTGGCCACTTTCGAGGCAACGCGTCTGGCCACGGGGTATAAGAATGCAAATCGTCTGGAGATACATGGTGACAAAGGGGCGATTCGATTCAATTTTGAGCGCATGAATGAACTCGATTGGTACGACGCAACACTCCCCGCAGAATTGCAGGGGTGGAGCACGATTAATGTCACGGATGGCAACGCGAACCACCCCTACGCAGCATCGTGGTGGCCTGCCGCACATATCCTTGGATACGAGCACAGTTTTATTAATCAGGCTGCCGACATGTTGACTGTGATCGGCGGCGGTGAGCCGGTGGTGCCACTCGCCGACTTCGCAGATGCGTACGAGGTTCAGAGGGTGCTCTCGGCTGTGGTCGAATCTGACAAACAGCGATCGGCAGTTCCACTCGATCAAATCCAGTAATCAATGAACACGAGACTCAAAAGGCAACCGTATCAGATCAATGGCATTCGCTCGATCGAGTCGGTTATTGCTTCGAATAAGACAGACTGTGCGTGGCTGTCCTTAAGACATTCACTCGCAAGGCAATAGATTTACATCAACAAGATGGAGAAGGATGAGCAGTAGATTGTGGAGTAGTATTTTCTCAGATCAAAAAGAAATGAGAGGCTATGCCCCATCATATTCTCACAGAAGGCACTTATGGCAAAAAACGATACGGCAAGTCTTGTCTTTGATATTGAAAGCGTTGCAGACGGAGAGCTCATTGCACGATTACGGTATCCGGGTGAGAAGTTGGATCCTCACGCAGCGGTCAAGAAATATCGCGAGGAGCTGCTTGTAGAGAATGGGAAGGACTTTATTCCCTATACCTATCAATTGCCGGTTTCGTTAGTGGTTGCCAAAGTTTCATCGTCGTACCAACTGATGGATCTTGTTGCGCTCGATGAAAAGGAATCACGTCCACATGAAATTGTACGTGGGTTCTGGGAAGGATGGCGTCGATATAACAAGCCACAACTGGTTAGTTTCAATGGTCGTGGTTTCGATATGCCGTTACTTGAATTGGCTGCATTTCGATTTGGCATTCAGATCCCAGACTGGTTTGCAGAGCATCGTCGAAATTTTGATCAACCTCGCTATCGCTACAACATGTCTGCGCATTTTGACCTACACGAGTGGCTGACAAATAATGGTGCATCTCGCTTCAATGGAGGATTGTCACTCGCAGCAAACCTCATCGGTAAGCCTGGTAAGATGGATGTGTCTGGTCATATGGTTCAGGATCTCTGGGATGCAGGACGGGCAAACGATATTCATGATTACTGTCGTGCGGACGTGCTGGATACCTATTTCGTTTTCTTACGT
>CAXFJI010000053.1:0-10702 GCA_964003275.1 uncultured Planctomycetaceae bacterium | reverse complement strand
ATTCAAGTTACCACCGGCAGCAACTCCCATCCCTCCCTGAAGAATGCCACCAAGATCTGTGATAATGTCACCAAACATGTTTGTTGTGACAATCACATCGTAGTAATCAGGGTTCTTTACCATCCACATACAGCATGCATCCACATGATTGTAATCCGTCTTCACATCTGGGTATTCCTTTGCCACCTCTTCGAATGTGCGATACCAAAGGTCATGACCGAATGTCAGGACATTTGTCTTGGCAACGAGGGTTAGCATTTTCTTTGGACTATTCCGCTGACGAGTGTATTCGAATGCCCAGCGAATACATCGTTCACATCCTTTCCGTGTGTAGATGGCCTGCTGAACAGCAACCTCATCAGGCGTATCTTTTTTGAGATAGCCACCTACGCCACAGTACAGATCCTCTGTATTCTCCCTTACAACAACAAAGTCGATATCTGATGGCTTTCGACCGGCAAGAGGCGTCTCAACACCGGGCAGAAGTTTTACTGGACGCAAATTAATGTACTGATCCAATTTGAATCGAAGATCAAGCAATAAACCCTTTTCCAAGATACCAGGAGCCACATCCGGGTGGCCTATTGCTCCAAGGAATACAGCATCTTTTGTACGAAGAAGATCGAGCCCTCCTTCGGGAATGATCTCACCAGTTCGCAAGTACCGATCCCCACCCCAATCAAGAGGTTCCACCTCAAAGTGAAATTTTTCGATCTCTGCAACTGCTGCAAGAACTTTTATTGCCTCTGCAGTCACTTCTGGGCCGGTCCCATCACCCGGAACTGATGCAATTTTCAGTGTTTTACTTTCCATGATGCAGCACTCTCCTCAGCAAACGTCGTTACAGTATGCAGTGTAACGGTCTCTCTGAGTGTCGCTAGCCGGGGCAAGCAAGGCTCGCATTCTAGTATGAATGCTTCTCTTGACGTGATCACCTATCACACGATGACAGGAACCTAATTCTGACTGAAATTTAGATTTTTGGGTGTTTTTATACCAAGCGGATTACGAAGAAACCGTTGTCTGCAGGCATCACAAAGATCAAACCGCATTGATACTGTTCCATCATCAAGAAGGCTTAAACATTCTTGATCGTCAAGCCGCTCGAGAAAATCCTGCATCTCTTCAAGATGGTCACTGTCTTCGTTTCTGCCAGGCACACCAAGAGTGTTACATGACTCGTCATCTACAGCCGAAAAAACTTCAACCTTCACCACATGTCGCACCTCCGCCTGCGTGTCGATAGGGCATTTGCAAACGTCGCACGAGTAATGAAGCATAATTTTTCCCCAAAATGAACGCCGCAAGAACGGCTTAAGAATTGTTTTACGTTTTCACACATCCATATTCCGACACGCTGAGTCTGCCTGCAAGTTACAACAAAGGCAAGTACTCTGCGCCACCTTTTTTGAACTGTCCCATATCCGAGAATAACAAGGGGATTTGGCAGGCTTTGGGAATCGCTGTTAAGATAGCACCTTTTCAACTTGGCTTGGCAAAAAAGCAGGAGGTGGCTGTATGTCCAGCACAGCATTGGCAGCTCCCATGAATAGCCGTGAGACTAGTCCCCTTGGGCTGAGTGTGCTTGTGCTCAACCGCTCTTTCATGGCAGTGCATATTACCAGTGTGCGACGAGCTATTTCACTTCTCTATCGCCATATCGCAGAAGTTGTTCATATAGAAGACGGTCAATTCTCCGCGTATTCTATTGATTCATGGCGTGAACTTTCCTCGCTTCACGCAGAATTTCGCACACCTGAACAAGACTGGATTCGAGCGGTTGGCTATGAACTTCAGGCTCCTCGTGTCATCCGCCTCACGTCATGTGATCGAACTCCACGTCACGGCCTTCGATTTAATCGTCGTAACGTTTTCGCTCGTGACAGTAATTGTTGCCAATACTGCGGCAAACGTTTTCCAACGAGTGAACTATCGCTCGACCACGTTGTACCTCGCAGCCGGGGTGGACTCACAAGCTGGGAGAATATTGTGTGTGCGTGCGTACGATGCAATGTCCGAAAAGGAGGCAAAACACCCAAAGAGGCTCACATGTCCCTGATCAAGCAACCTATTCGACCAAAACGAAGTCCCGTTCTTTCGGTCAAGCTTGGAAACCCGAAATACGCAAGTTGGAAAAGTTTTGTGGATGCAGCCTACTGGACCGTTGATCTTCGATAACGAAGTGCACGACAAAAAAATGAGGTGTAGGCCAACCGGTCCTTGTCACGCATAAACCTTCGTTGTTACTCACTGACCGCTAGCACAACGGATCCTTCTTTTCTGTAATGACTGGAAGTTCTGGGGCCATTTCAGCATTGAGTTCAGTGAATTCTTTCCACTCCTCCGGAAGGTTGTCCTCGTGGAAGACTGCTTCAACAGGACACTCAGGCACACACGCCTCGCAGTCAATACATTCATCTGGATGTATATACACCATCTGTTCACCCTCGTAAAAACACTCCACGGGGCAAACCACGACACAGTCTGTGTACTTGCAAGCGAAACATGGCTCAGCTACGACGTGGGTCATGGAACATTCCTCCTCGGTAGTCTCAAAAAATCAACGCTTGGGCCTTCGTGACAAACAAGTTTTCGTGCGCGGAATACTAGGTGCCCGGCAGCATTCTGTCAATGAAATAGCCATCGGCAAATGGGCCCATAATTCATGAGCCGACTGCTTAGTCCATAGAAATAACCTTGGTATTTGTCCTAATCCTTTCCTATGATTTATCTGGAAAAGAAGCCTTTCAAGTCTATGGCTTCCTAAGCCTTTTGCGGATTGTGCTGTGAACGCATGCTCGCATGATTTGTACAGAAAGTAGTGTTTCTCTTGGCTAGCGACACAACTGATAACACGAAATCACGTAAGCCTCTGCTTTCAGAAGAAGACCAGGCTTTATTGAGACAGTGTCTCGGCAATGAGCCGAAGGCGTGGGATCTTTTTATTGAAAAATTTGCTGGATTATTTGCACACATCATTCATAGGACTGCTGCACAGAGGGGCGTGACACTGAGCAGCGCAGATCGAGATGATCTTATTGCTGAAATCATGCTGGAAATAATTCGGAATGATATCTCTGTCCTCCGAAACTTTGCTGGAAGAGCGAGCCTGACGACATTCTTAACCGTGATTGCACGACGTGTTTGTGTTCGTTCACTCATCCGCACTCAAAAGGTTTCCAAAGCGGCAACGTTTGTTTCTGTTTCTCAACAGTCCAACGGAAAAGAACAAGAAAAGAGTATCGCACAGAAAGAAGAAATTCGTTTTATGCTGAGCCGTCTTGATTCAAAAACAGCAGATGTTGTCCGCATGCACCATCTTGAGGGAAGAAGTTACGGCGAAATCAGCCGAATCACAGGAATGCCACTAGGATCCATCGGGCCAACGTTATCTCAAGCCCGAGAAACAATGCGTGAAACCTCAAGCAGTGATACACAATAATGCTTTTACAATTCCGTCATGAGAAACGCTCAATTATTTTTGGGGCTAATGACAATAGATGGATCCGCTAAATCAATTGGTTCGTATCCTTCATAGGCTGGCATCTGCCAGAGTTGACCGGGGTCTCGAGCTGGCATATTCGTTGTGACAGCCTTGAGGCTCAGTTCAAAGTTCACACCAGAAGCGGGCCATGAAACCTCAACTTTCCTCGGAAGCGTTGCTCCTGATGTTTGGTCTACACGATGCTGTGTCGTTCGCACGCTGGCAAGACGCTCTCCAGCTGGGGTAAAAAGATGTTGCTCCAAAACAAGTCCCGTCGTCGGATCAACCAGCGTTGACTTCAGCAACTCACCTTCGGGCGAAAGCATTCGGCTTCGAATTTCAAGACGTCCATCCGCGAGTTGCAACGGCCCCTCATGCGTATCAGCCGGATTGAACGAAACAAGACCAAGGAGCTCTGGCATCCAATCAGCCCGGATTGGCAAGAGCCTTCGGGCAGAGGATTGAGCATATTGATCATGTCTGCAAAAAAGCATCACAGGCGGATCATGACGCCGAATCCATAGCCAAAAAAGATCGTCATTACTTCCAATGTCTAGTTCATTACCGCTCATTGATGTTTGTGCACGAAGTCGAAATCGACGTGGAGGTTCACAGGCAACTTGAGCTGACAAACGAGGTACACCAGGCACAGAAATGACAGCCTGAGGTGCCATATAGTTCCGAACCCGTTGTGTGTTGTCGTGAATGGCTGAAATAATCTGATCAAGTGATGGATCGGGTGGCAGGACACGTGGGAGAGGCATCACCCCCACCTGATATCCCCTGAGTACCTGAGGACACGTTGCTCCACTTGATGCAAAGGCTACCAGCATTACGCCAAGGGCCACGAAGCGAGGAACAGTGGTTGCTTTCACTCCTCACCTCCCGACCATAGTAGCGACTGAAGGCGTTCTTGCACTCCTTCAGCAGAAGCCTCTTCTGCTGAAGTGACCTGCACTCGATATTCAGATTGCCGCTTACGACACTTCAATACAAGTGATGGGGGGTCCTGATGGACTGATGTATCTGAGCCATGTGATTCATCGATTTTTAAGACCTTACGACGAACAAGCTGAAGGGCAACAAGGTACCGCAGTACCTTATCTTCTGGATGGGACTCCAGATCCTCAAGCACATCAAGAAGAACATCAGCAGGCGCGAGCTTTGGACCAGCAGAATCCGATAAAATATAACGCGACTTCCACCATGCAAGTGTCCCGTCAGGCGGCCCATCCCAGGCCTTTGCAGCACAATCTATTCTCTCGATTGCTCCTGCATTGCGGACCAGAGCAGAAACCATCAGATCTCCGGCAGAGAATTGGTTCCCGGTGCGTGCGCAAACACAATGCGGTTTCTGCAATTTCAGATCCATCACAAAACAATAGGGAAGGATCGGAACCACAGCAACGTTGCATCTCGCTTAAGTCACGCAGTTTAGGAAAGCGTGGCGAGCAGCAGGTTTGCCACATCAACGAGACCGTTATCATCATGTCGGCCAACCACATGGTCAGCCACAGCCCGTACTTCCGGGATCGCATTCCCCATGGCAATTCCCAATCCAGCCCCACGAATCATTGGCGTATCGTTCCGATCATCTCCAACAGCACAAATTGCCTCGGGGCCAATACCCCAATCATTTGCCAGCCTGAGAACGGCAGACCATTTCGTCACTTTGGCAGGTGCAATTTCACACAGAAAATCAGAGTATCGGGGACTCTTAATTGTGTGAAGTGATACTTCACTTGACCATGTTTTTCGAATCACCGACTCAAGCACGTGCATGTCCTCCTGTGAACCCATCACGAACCCAGCGAAGACTTCCATGGGAGGTTCTTTGTGGAGATTCGGTGTGACTTTCGCCAACATTTGATTGCACTTTAGGTACTCTTGAAAACCATGTCCTTTTTTTGAAGTTGTTAAGTCCTGAAGAAGTTTTCGGCAGTGAAAATCAAACCCTTGTTCATAACTGTCTGTATAGAGTACCGGCTCATGACCATACGAGATAATTATGGCGAGAACATTTTCAAGAACTCCTGGCTGGAAGACTGCTCGAAAATGAGTGCGATGATCAGACTGCTGCTTTACCAATGCACCAGACGCGGTAACTAATGGCTCCACAATCTGAAGTTGAGAGGCAATTGGTAAAACATCACGATACCGACGCCCAGTAGCAAGAAGCACGCGAATGCCAGCTGCTCTCACTCGGTGAATTGCCGAAATCGTTGCTTCCGTAACTTTATGTTGACTATTTGTCACAGTGCCATCCACATCGAGGACAAGCAGCTGTATGGGCTGAATTTTTTTGCTGCCAAGCGGTGATTGTCGCGAGGGTTGGAGGTTCATCATGAGTATGGTAAACGAAAGCTATGCATGATACTGATTCTCCAGAAGAAATTCCTTTTATCCCGGTTGCTTCCACTGGCAGTATCCCAATCGGCGAAGGAAGAACATTCGAGGCTGGCGGCAGGCTTGTTGCAGTGTTCTTTGACGGTTTGAACTACTCATCAATTGATGATCTCTGCCCACACATGGGAGCCTCGCTCGGCTCTGGCCCCATGGTCGATGGCGTAGTGACATGCCCATGGCACGCATGGCGTTTTCGGCTCTGTGACGGTGCATGGTGCGATAATCCAAAACTGACGGTTGATGTCTTTGAAACACGAGTGAATGGAAATACCATCGAAGCTCGGATACCTCCTCCTCGCCAAGTGGAAGTACCACCTACTCAATCGTGACAGACGCGCCAGGGCTGAGAACCTGAGGCTCGGAAACACCTGCAGCCTTTACCATCTCAGCCCACGCTGCAGCATCTTGCTCAATCGGAGGCCACGTGTTGTAGTGGCTTGGTAAAACCGTTTTCGCCTTGATCATACGAATCGCCTCGATCGAGTCATCCGGTCCCATCGTAAAAACATCGCCGATGGGAAGAATTGCAACATCGATACCATGTCCACGGTTATCAGGACGACCAATTCTTTCCATATCCAGAAATACGGACGTGTCCCCAGCAATATAGATTCGTTTACCTGCTACATTCAGAAGCCACCCTGCTGGATTCCCTCCATAGGTACCATCAGCAAAACTTGAGGAATGGTGCGCAAGTTCCATCTTTGCTGAACCACCAGGCACGGCAACCTGTCCACCAAAATTCATAGGCTGCGTCTTTTCAACCCCATGACCGCTGAGCCAGTTTGCTATTTCAAAGTTGCAAAAAACTGTCACCTGAAGACGAGTCGCAATAGACACCACATCAGCAATATGATCTGCATGGGCGTGCGTCACAAGAATGGCATCACAGGTAACATCCGCCGCCTTCATGGACGATGTTGGGCACTCATCAAGAAATGGGTCGACCAAGAGAACACCATCACTTGACTCAACGAACCACGTTGCATGACCTGCCCAAGTAAGCTTCACTGCCATTTTCATTCTCCTCTCTCAAGAAAAGTTAACCTTCGATTCCTGCTTAGGAAGCCTCTGGCCCACGTTTCATGCACACAGCTAGGATCGCAAATTCCGCATCATGCACTTCTTGTAAGCTTCAACACCAGGTTGACCATAGGGGTTTGTTCCTACAAGCCGCCCCTCAACGACGGTTGCAAGCATCAACATCTGTAACAACTGTCCGACTGTATGCTCATCAATGCGAGGCAAAATAATATCCGCCGTCGGTCGCTTGTCCTGAGCATAAGCTTCATTTGTGCCTGCTGTTGCCGCAGCTAACATATCTGGCCATGAGGTACCTTTGAGATCATCGAGTTGATCTTCATTGTTGCCAAAGGCACCTAGTGAAGGCAAAGTAAGTGCATCTCGACGAGGCTCTCCGACAATCAGATTGGTTATCAGTTTATCTCGACGCCCTTCTTGATGTTGCTGCCCACGCGAATGAAGGTCACGTGTTGTTACAGTTGTCAAAGGAGTAGCACCCAATTCATGTTTACCCAGACTTTCTGAGAGAAGTTGGTCATACCACAGTCCGACAGCTTCCAGCCGATTGCTCCACGACGACAGAACGCGAGTGGACGCACCCATGAGTTTCTCTGCCAAGTGGCAAATACCCACATATTGCAAGACCGGGTTTTCAGAAACCGGGGCTTCACGAAATCTGTGATTCATGGCAACAGCCCCCTCCAAGAGTCGCACGACATCAATGCCTACAATCGATGCTGGCAACAACCCGACGGCAGTAAAAACAGAGAACCGTCCCCCAACACCGTCTGGAATATTAAACACCTCTGGACACCCAATGGCTTTGGCAAGGCTCGCAAGCCGGCCTGTGCTTCCCGTAATGGGTACTACACGTTCAGCCATTGCAGCAGTCTCTTCACCAACGCTTTTGAATAATGCGTCCAGGAAAAGACGAGTTGCGGCTGCTGTTTCAAGAGTGCCGCCACTCTTGCTGACGACAAGTACCGCCCATTGATGCAAAAGGTCATCTGAAACAGATGTACTCAATGGTGCTACCAAATCGAGGAGGCCTTGGGCTGAATCATTGTCAATATTGTATCCCTCAAAAGAGAGTCGTGGCCGTCCTCCACGTTCACCACGGGACAATTCATTATGAAAAGGATGGCAGCATGATTCGAACAGCGCCCGGGTTCCCATGTATGAACCGCCAATGCCCAGAACAAGTACCCGATCCACCATTTCACGAAGCCGCTTTGATGTCTTTAATATCGAGAAGAGTTCACTGCTTGGCCGTTCTGTTAGATAATCTGAGAGAAGCCTGTCAGGCAAATCAATAAAAGCCGAATCAAGCACTTCACCATCCCGAATTGAACCGGAACGAAAGCGATCAATATCAGCAAGTGACTCCGATCGGGCAGCATCGAGTTTCTGGGCAATTTCTTGAAGTTGCTGCCGATCGATGCCTCCTGTTTCCAGAACTGCCTGATAATTGTATTGAATAGGATCTTCTGGAGGCTTTGGCCGAACTACATTCATCAAAATTTCCTCAATTTTGTATGGGGGAGACTGTCTTCAGATCCGTGACTTCGGTATTCTGGCGGGCAATGGTATCAAACCGCCACCAAGAAGGAACCCACCGTGACTGAACATGACCTTGTGCGCGAACTTGTTGAAAAAAACTCCTCTAAAATAATCCTCCTTGTTGCCGATGGCCTCGGTGGCTTACCGCTCAAAACTGGTGGTAAAACGGAACTTGAGACGGCTCAGACTCCAAATCTGGATCGCCTTGCATCAATTGGTACAAGCGGATCAAGCGTGCCAGTGCTCCCAGGAATTACTCCAGGATCAGGCCCTGGGCACCTCGGGCTCTTCGGTTACGATCCACTTGAATTCAAGATCGGAAGAGGCGCACTTGAAGCTACTGGCATCGGCTTTGAACTCGGCTCGAATGACGTTGCAGCACGAGGCAACTTCTGCACCCTTGATTCAAAAGGACTCATCTCAGATAGGCGAGCCGGGCGGATACCATCAGAAGAAAGTTTTGCGGTAGTAGAAAAGCTCCAACGTGTGAATATCACTGGCGTTGAAACCTTTGTGAAGCCTGTAAAAGAACATCGATTCGTCGTGGTCTTTCGAGGATCTGGGCTTGATGGCCGCATCGCTGATACCGACCCACAAGCAACCGGTGTTTCACCGCTTGATCCTCAACCTCTGAATCCCAATGCTCAGAAAACGGCTGACATTGCTAAAGAATTTGTGAAGCAAGCGAGAGACATTCTCAAGGACGAACCAAAGGCAAATGGCCTGACACTACGCGGGTTTGCAGACAAACCAAATCTCCCATCGTATGAGGAACTCTATGGGCTCAAAGCAGCTGCGATCGCTGTCTATCCCATGTACAAGGGCCTTGCACGCTTGGTAGGCATGACCCTTGTAGGTCAACCACAAACACTTTCCGAGCAGATCAATCAACTTGAAGCAAGTTGGGAAGAGTACGACTTTTTCTTCCTCCACTTCAAATACACTGATTCGACTGGTGAAGATGGAAATTTTGATGAAAAAGTCAAGCAAATAGAACAACTTGATGCCATGATTCCAAAGATTGAGAAACTCCATCCAGATGTTCTGATTGTGACCGGTGATCACTCAACACCAAGCAAATTGAAAAGCCACTCATGGCATCCTGTACCAACACTTTTAGTTGCAGAAACATGCCGTCCTGATGGCCGTCAACAATTCTCGGAGCGTGATTGCCTAGGAGGCGGGTTTGGGATTTTTCCAGCGAAGCATCTGATGCTATTAGCAATGGCCCATGCAGAGCGATTTGGAAAATACGGCGCCTAGCACGAAGCCATTCTGCAGCCAGAAGAACTTACATCCGAACAAGGATAACAAGAGAGTACTTTTCTCTTTTTATCCTGCCTACAGACCCGTTATCCTTTCTCAGGATTTCGGTTCATCCTTAAACCACGGCTGACGTGCGTTCTGAGTGATCTCTTCATCACACGTCATCATTCGCAGGCGTAGTTTTTCAACAATGTCCGGATGATCGTGTGCAAGATTTGACTGCTCACCAATATCATGCTCCAGATCAAATAATAAAATCTCTGGATTTGTCATATTTCCCGGATTCCTTCGTGCTCGTCGAGGCCGCTTAACAAGCAACTTCCATTTCCCCTTCCGAATACCTTCAATCTCTCCCTGCGATGTATAGTAGAGAAACTCTTCTCGAGGAGACTTCTCTGTTTGCCCCTGCCAGAGAGCCGCAACATTCATACCATCCACAACTTTGTCCTGTGGCAATGGCTTACCGGTCAGAGAGGCAAGCGTTGGGAGAATGTCTATTGTTCCCGTGAGTCCACCACATACTGTTCCTGCTGGAACACCAGGACCACGAATAAGGCACGGGACCCGCTGACCACCTTCAAATGTTGTTCCCTTCCCTTCTCGTAACGGTCCTGCAGAACCTCCATGGTGTTTAAATGTCAGCCATGGCCCATTATCCGTTGTGTAAATGACAAACGTATTCTCGGTAAGTTGTTGTTCATCGATGACATCCAGCAAACGGCCCACCTCAGCATCGATGTGCTCTATCGTATTTGTGTACGCGTTGAGAGGATCTGGGTCTCGAACATCATCCGGCACATACAAAGGTATGTGCGGCATAGAATGGGGCAGATACACAAAAAAAGGCTGCTCCTTGTGAGACTTAATAAAGTCTATCGCCTCTTGGGTGTACCGCCGGGTCACCTGTCGTTGGTCAACAGGAAGCTCTGCGATCGTTTCATTTTTTACCAAAGGTGTTTGCCA
>CAXFJI010000052.1:0-10710 GCA_964003275.1 uncultured Planctomycetaceae bacterium | reverse complement strand
AGGTTGTTTGATGAGAATGGACAATTCATCAAGACCACTCCGATTGCCCTGGAATGTGCTTCCATGAAGCGAGGCCCTGGCATTGATTCAGAAGTTACCTTGCCGATTCTGCAAGGAGAGATCGATGGGGCAAGTTTCACCGCTCCTGAGATTACTGGTGGTCAGTCAGGTTCTCTACTTGCTACCGCTGGTGCATTGCAAGCGACTGTTCGTATCCGACAAGTTCCTCAACTGCCGTATAAAGAAAACTTCGAAAGTATCGGAGCTGGTACGATTCCAGGAGGCTGGACGAACACACAGTTGCGATATATCACAAAGACGCTTGACGACGGTAATACCGTTCTCATGAAGACGGCGACGATTGCTGTTCCGTTTTATCGTCAGTGGTATGCGTTCATCGGAACTCCAGACCAAAAAGACTACACAATCACTGCAGATATGATGGGAGAAAAGGTTCGAGATAACCTTCCCAACATGGGCGTGACAGCGCATCGATATATTTTGCAGATGGTTGGAAACGAGCAAAAGCTAAGACTATCAGCCTGGGATGCGATGCCTCGGATCGCCAAAGAAATTGATTTTGCTTGGGATCCAAGTACGTGGTACCAACTCAAGATGACTGTTAAGGTCGAAGGTAAGCAAGCTATCATCCAAGGGAAAGCATGGAAGAAAGGTGATCCTGAGCCGGGCGAATGGAATTTGGAATTGATTGATGAGAATCCAAACCCTTCGGGGGCGCCAGGCCTCTATGGTTCTGCCCTCGGCATTCAGCCGCCTAAACCAGGCACACCCATCTATTACGACAATATCCAAGTTCAATAAGCTACGTGTTCCTTTTTGATCGGTATTCGATTCGTCTAACGGGAAATTTAACTCAATGCAATGCAACATGAAACCTAACCTGATCTTTGTACTGTTCACTCTCGTGGTGTTGCAGCCGTCGATTTCTGTCTATGCCCAAGATGTTCCCGACCTGCTTAATATTCCGTCAAAAGATTGGCGGATGTATGGCGGGCATCTTCAGCGGAATTTTGCCAATCCAGTAGCAAAGGGTCTTCCGGACTCTTGGGATATCGAAGATGGCACGAATGTCGCTTATTCGATTCAGTTGGGATCACGGGCATATGGTGGGCCTGTGATGAGTGGTGGACGTCTTCTGATCGGCACCAACAATGAGTTTCCCCGTGATCCTGCTATTACTGGCGATAAAGGCATCATGATGTGCTTTGATGAAAAAGACGGGAAGTTCTCGTGGCAAATTGTTCACGATAAGCTCAAAGCAGGACGCGTCTGGGACTGGCCTCAGCAAGGCGTGTGCTCTACGCCCTGTATCGAAGGTGATCGGTTTTGGTATGTGGGGAATCGTTGTGAAGTGATTTGTGGTGATATCACGTCCGGCACAATTCATTGGAAGGTCGACATGATTGGTGAATTAAATGTATTCCCGCACAATATCGCCACCTGTTCTCCGATGATCGTTGACGATGTGCTTCTCTTAGTCACCAGCAATGGAGTTGATGCAGCTCATCTGCGTGTTCCATCGGAAAACTCTCCAAGTTTCTTGGCGCTGAACAAAGATGATGGCAAGGTGCTATGGTCCAGCAATCTTCCAGGTCAATCACGTCGAAACATCATGCATGGACAGTGGTCGAATCCGACCTTTGCGCAGCCGGGCGGCAAGCCTCAGGCGATTTTTCCTGGAGGGGATGGTTGGATATATAGCTTCGACCTATCGGGCAATCTCCTTTGGAAATTTGACTGCAATCCAAAGGATGCGGTTTACCGACTTGGTGGACGTGGTACGGCAAACGATTTTGTTGGCACCCCGGTTGTTTATAAGGACAAGCTTTTCATTGCTGTTGGACAAGATCCTGAGCACGATACCGGCGTTGGTCACCTCTACTGCATTGACATCACCAAAACGCCGACGCGTGAAGACAAAGATGTTTCACCTGCGCTGGTTATGTCTCGAGAGCCAGAACTCGTGGAGCAGCCGAATCCTGATTCAGCTGAAATCTGGCACTATGGTGGACCGGTCAAAGAAGGTGTACCAAGCCCGACCGATGAAACCTATTACTTTGGTCGGTCGATGTCGACATGTGCCATCATGGATGATCTGCTATACATCACTGAATTGGGAGGTCACGTTCATTGCTTGGATGCACTTACCGGAGAACTGTACTGGACCGAAAATATGTTTGCCAATACGTGGTCGTCTCCTTGTGTCGCGGACGGAAAAGTCTACGTTGGCAATGACGATGGGATCATGTATGTCTTTGCGCACGGCAAAGAAATGGATTTGATTGCCGAAATCGAACACGATGACGGGACAAAGCTCCGCACCACACCCGTGGCTGCAAACGGTCGCTTGTATTACATGAGCGAAAGTCCAACGAAGCTTTGGGTGATTGAAGAAGGTGCTGGAAAAGAGTAAGTCTCATTGCATGTCGTGCAGCAATAATAACGGGTTGTTATGTCACGCCGTATGTTGTTTTTGATCCTCGTGTCTAGTTGTTCGTTTGTTGCACAGGGGCATGAATTGCCAGATGAGGAAATCGAACGTCGCGTTCAGGTGAGTGTTAAGCCTGGACGTGTGTTGGTGCAGTACTCTCTTGCGATGAACGAAGTGACATTGAAAAAGGAGTTGTGGAAATTTAGTCAAGATACTGACGGGACATTTTCTGAGTTGTTGAAACGGTACGAGAAGGTGATCCCGCTTTCCCTGTCAAATCATCTTCAATTAGAAGTTGATGGGAGCGTTTTTCCTATTCATCCTGTAGGGGTGGAGTATTCTGGCTGGAGCCATCGCTATCTGACGTGTCTGTTCAGGGGCGAGGTTCAGCTTGCAGCAACCACAAAAACAATCACAGTCACGGACAACAATTTTCGTGATACACCAGGAGGCTACCGGATTGCGATGAAGGGCATTTCCGGTGCCAGGATGGAGCCTTCTTCTGTCCCACCGACCGTATCTCGTGCGACATCAGTCGTGTTGAAAGGCATGCCTCAACAAGAGAAGGAAGCAGCAACAACCGTCACAGGAAAGTTTTCGATCGTAGAGTCGTCAGAGTTCACTCCAAAAAAACTCTCGCACGCTACTGTTCATGTACTGTCGATGAGAGATACGTGTTTGGTTTTGCTTGGAAACATGCTGGAGTTCAACTGATGAGTCACTGGATCAGACTGATAGGTCTCATGTTATGTGGTGCTACCGCAGCAGCGCAGCCTCCAAATATTATCCTGATGATGGCAGATGATCTGGGCTATGGTGACCCAGGGTTTAATGGCAATACGATTATTCAGACCCCGCACATGGACTCGCTGGCAAAAGAGGGAGTCGTACTGACTCATTTTTATGCTGGCAATTCAGTCTGCTCTCCGACTCGGGCCACCTGCCTGACGGGGCGCCATCATGATCGTATGGGAATTTGGATGGCCAATAAGGGACATCTTCCCGCACAGGAAATTACACTTGCGAAAATGCTGAAAGAAAAAGGATACATGACCGGCCACTTTGGAAAGTGGCATCTGGGAACCTTGAGTACAACCATCTCTTCCAAAGGTGCAAAGCGGAAGCCGGTGCTGAACTATGCGCCTCCGTGGGAGCGAGATTATGACCGCTCGTTCGTGACCGAGTCGGCCATCTGCACATGGAATCCCGGACTCGGAAAACGTGCAAAAAACAATCCATTTTATGAGGATGGCGTTGCATTGGATGGATCGGATGAAAGTTTGAGGGGGGGGGCAGCGCGTGTCGTGGTGGATCGTGCAGTACCCTTTATGAAACAGGCCGTTGTCGATGGAAAACCGTTTCTCTCTGTTGTCTGGTTCCATGCCCCGCACGAAGATATTGAGGCAGGGCCAGAGTATTTGGCGATGTATCCTGATGCTGGTGACGCGGCACATTACTATGGTTGTATTACCGAACTCGATGAACAGGTTGGACGTATCCGCGCAACGATTGAAGAGCTTGGTGTTGCAGATAACACACTTATTTTTTTCTGCAGTGACAACGGCCCTGAAGGCCGAACTGGAACGGAAGGTCGTCGCAGAGGCGTGACCGATGGGCTTCGCGGGCGTAAGCGCGACCTCTATGACGGTGGTGTTCGCGTGCCAGCCTTTGCGGTCTGGCCCGGTAAAATTCAAGCGGAAACCAAAAATGATTCTGTTCTGACGACACTGGACTATTTCCCGACGATTGCTCGAGTTGTTGGTTATCACATGCCAGACCGTCGACCGATTGACGGAGAGGATGTGCTCGATATTTTGACTGGGAGAAGCAAAGCACGCACCAAGTCGATCCCCTTCCGATATAACGAGAAACAGTCTTCGTTGGTGAAGGGGGGCTATAAGCTACTGCTTCCAGCGTATGAATTGTATGACCTTTCTCACGATCGTCCGGAAAGGAAAAACCTTGCTGCAGCGATGCCGGAGAAGGCGCGGGCAATGAAAGCTGAGCTGGTGACCTTTTTCGAGAGTGTAAAGAACAGCCACTCCGGTTCAGATTACAACGACCCGTCGTTCAAGGCGGTTGATCCGTGGCAGCCACTGAAAATAAAATAACCTCGACTGTGAATTCTCAAATAAATGAGACCACAGGTATCTAAATGGATATCGTCTCGGATGTAGATAATAGAAGGACTTCAGTATCCAAGACACCTGAAGTAGGGGCATCTTCGGTATGAATAATTGGGAGTTGGTGAAGAGTATGACCATTGACACAGTGGCTGCTACTGGATGTGAACTTGTTCGTGAATACCTTTGTCGAACCTTTGGGGCAAGGAATGAACAATTTGAATTTGTTTTATTGACGCAGTCGACGGAATAATTGAAAATTTACCAATCTGGAGGGGAAATGAGAGGGGTGTACAGGGTTCCTCTGAATCACTCTTTGCCAAACGGTTGGGCAGGCACTTCATGCGTCATAGGCAATCGAAGCAATTGTTGAAAAGACGTGCTCGAAATAGTCGTGCACGTGGAGCTCATTTTGAACAATTGGAATCACGCATTGTTCTTGATGCCACGTCACTCCTCGATCCTCTGCCAGCCGAATTCATATCAACAGATAGAGGAGCGTATTCAGCTGTTCCTTCTCATAATCTTCCCAAAGGGGGTGAGAGTCTTCTTCCGGATGTCTCGCCAGCAGATGATCTGGTTCTTGGTGGGGCTGCTGCCGATACGGCTACTGTAAGCATTCAGTCGTTGGGGAATCAGTCGCTGCCATTTTCACAATTTGTTCGCCTTGAGATACCTACGGCCCCAGCACATCCATGGCATATTTCACTCTCCCTCGATCCTGTTGGTGAGCTTGCGCAGGGTGATGTTCTGTATGTCGGTTTTTATGCGAGGGGGGAACATCTTGATACGACTGATCCGTTTGAGGCCAAGGCCTACATTCAAGAAAATGGATCCAACAAGAAATTGTTGACACTTCCGGTGGCTGGTTCAACCGAATGGAAAAGGTTTTCCACCAAGGTTGAAGTTGAAAAGGATGTCCAAGCTGGTGGTTACAAATTTGTTCTCCATGCTGGTTTTGCACCACAAAGACTAGATGTTGGTGGTCTTGTTATTGAAAATTATGGACGGCTCGGCCACCGACTCTCTGATTACACGATTGCCGTTCAGGATATTCATGGTGCTCCTCTTCCTGAAGCGACGCTTGATGTTGAGATGACTAACCACGGTTTCAAATTTGGGACACAGGTTCGTGATCATCTTTTTGCCGTGTCGGAAGCAGCATTCAGTGCGATGAACGATAGCCAGAAAATGGCGCTTACGCCAAATCTTGAATCATCTTTTGGCATACCCAGATTTGTGCCGACGTGGACAGATGTTGTCAATCATCGCACTATTGTTCGTGAGCATTTTAATCATGTCGTACCAACAACTGGACTGCAGTGGATTGCTCTGGAAAATAATGGTAGCTCCATTCCAGAGGCTGCGATACTGGAAGCAACTGAAGGTGAACAGACAGTAACGGCTGCGTCTGTTGTCTGGCAAAAAGATCGATGGCCGACGCCCGAAGCATTCCGTTCATCTTCTAACCCTGACGCTCAAGCATTCCACGATGCTCTCGTGACAGCACGATTAGGTCCAGTGAGTGTCCTGCAACAGTTTAGCGACGCAGGCTCAGGTCCCGCGATTTATGACTGGAAGCTTCTGAATGAACCGTTACATGAAGATTACTACCAGCAAGTGTTTGTTGAGGCTGGTATCTATAGTAGTGAAGTTGATGCACTCGCGGATTATTTTAAGCGGGCAGATGCCATCAGGCCGGATGTTACGCTTTCAATAAACGAATACAATGTCATTAATTCAGCGAATGATAACTTTGCTATCCAGTATCGTAACTTAGTGCAAAGTCTCCTAGATGCTGGTGCACCAATCGATCGCATTGGTATTCAGGCTCATATTTCGAGGAATGATATTTCCAAGGAAGACATTGTCAGGCGTCTTGATATTTTGGCTGAGACAGGTCTGCCGATAGAGATCAGCGAGTTTGATACGCGTGATGATGCAGACGTGCCTCAACTGAATGAAGTCGAACAGGAACGTATGTTTCGAGATATGCTTGAAGCATCATTTGAGCATCCGTCAGTTGATGGATTTATCCTTTGGGGTGTTTGGGACAAGGTTCATTGGCGTGGGAATGCCCCGTTGTATGATGCCGACTGGAACATCAAGGCTGCAGCTGCACCTTGGTTTGATCTTGTTCGCGATCAGTGGATGCCCAACTTAGCGGATCAGTCGGTTAATGCCGATGGAGAGTGGGTAGCGCCAATAGGACTTTACAACGGTGCATATCAGATTACGGCTGAAGCCAATGGCGTGTCTTCAGTTGCAGAAATTGACATAACTGAAAACGGAAATTATGTCCTTACGGTCAACACCGTTGCTTCGTCAACGATTCCAGTCGTTGATGAGGTTGTTCTTTCTGAGACTGCGGCATTCATCGTTGGTGAGACAATTGGCATCACTGTAGAGGGTGCAAATTTTGACCCAGATGCAACCGTTTCACTTTCCGGGACAGGTGCGGTGATCAATTCATCAAGTCACACGAATGCATCAACGATAGAGTTGTTTGTCACATTGTCAGAATCGGCCTCAGAAAGTTCACAGACGTTGACGGTTACCAATCCCAATAATGCAACCGCTCAGAAAGTCTTTTCGATTCCACAACTGAGCTCAAACGAACCACCGACGCTTCATCCCATCGGTGACATGTACGTGAATGAAAATAGCCCACAGCAGACAATCGCTTTGACAGGGATCACGTCTGGTGATCCTGCAACGCAACTCTTACGAGTCACAGCAGAGAGTAGCAATACAGGATTAATTCCACATCCTGTTGTTACCTATGTTTCACCAGATGGAATTGGGAGTCTTTCATTTACAGCTTCCACCAATACGTATGGAACATCGGCCATCACAGTGACTGTTGAAGATGCTGGGATGGATGCTGAGTTTGGAACAACACACGATAATGCTGCAAGCACTCAGTCCTTTGATATTACAGTCCTTGAGTTACTGCCCAATCAAGGTGCGATAGCGCTCAGTAAGGATGGATCCGGGCAGTTGTATGCTGATGCCCAGCCTGTGATGCATCAGCAGCAGCAGATGACTGTCAACTTCTATGGTTGGCAGGTATTGGGTGCGGAAGATGACGGTGAGCGGCATTCGCTCCTGGCAACGCGGCATGGTGTCACCAATCGCATCATCACAGATGATACATGGCGTGTGACAAGCCTGTTTCATAGCTTGGCGAACGAGTCAACGATCCCGCTTCAACGTGAAAATCGTGGAGCGGCATTTCATTCCAATGTCACTACTGGGCCAGGGGCCTACATCTTTGCTGGGACGTCAAACCCAACCATCACGGTCTATCGGGGCACCACCTATACCTTCAATCTCAATACTCCGGGACATCCATTCTACCTGCAGACAGTCGGAGGTGGTTTCAATGCCGATCTCATGTATGCCATCGGCGTGATTGGCAATGGTTCTGATTCAGGGATGCTCACGTGGCATATTGCAGAGGATGCTCCAAATGAAATCTTCTACCAGTGTCAATTCCATGTCGGGATGGGTGGAAGAATCATCATTGCACACCTGCCTTCGAATATTGGCTAGTTGTGTGAGGGAGAAGAGACAAGAACATTGGTGTGTTTAAAAATGCTCTTAAGTTCTTTTATTTGTTTTCAGCCAATGACCAAATAGAGCACTGCATGTTCCTATGCACACTTTCGAATCATCCGGTGGCTTTCGTGTCGGAGGACATTTATGGACGATTGTTCTTCGTCTTTTTAGCTTTGGCTGGAAAGTAGGGCGATTCTGTTCTTGCTGTAGCAAGGAATGTTTTGATTGTTGAAATGACCGATGGGTTTGCCTGAGCAACATCCTGTTGTTCGTGTGGGTCGTTTTTGAGGTCATAGAGCTCAAGAGGTTCTTCGGTTCCAAAACGAATTGCTTTCCAATCACCAAATCGAACAGCTTGCTGGAAGGGAGAATGAATCTCCCAATAGTGCATGTCACGTGACTTCTGAGTGCGACCCATGAGTGTTGGTACGACCGAGATGCCGTCTAGATTACGAGGTGTGGTAGCACCGCCTAGTTCACAAAGCGTTGGGAAAACATCCCGCATATCCCAAATAAAGTCGCTGACGTTCCCTGCTGGAATCTGTCCAGGCCAACGGACGGCCATGGCAGCACGAATGCCTCCTTCATAGAGGAAACGTTTAATACCCCGAAGACCTCCGGCACTGTCGATTGCTTTTGCAAATGGTGGGTTTGGCCCATTGTCAGAGGTATAGAAAAGAATGGTGTTTTCATCGATGTCGAGTTCCTTGATTAAGTCAAGAATTTTGCCAACCATCTGGTCAGTACGGGTAATCATGGCGGCGTAGTGCTGTACGGTTTTGCCACCAGGTATTCCTTCATACAGTGGGAACGTAGCATCGCTTGTTGGGATAATGTACTGACCATGCGGTGGTGTAACAGCAAGGTATAAGAAAAATGGTTCGTTCTTGTGTTCACGAATGAGTTCAAGTGCTTTTTTTTCTTGCTCGTATGGAATATAGGTTTGTTTCTTCTTCCCTTTATTGCCTGGGACCGGAACCATTTTCCCACCATCCCAAATCTCAGCTGGGTAGTGGTCATGGGCATGAACCTGATCGAGGTAACCGTACCAGTAATCAAATCCCTGGTTTTCAGGAACACCGGCAGATCCAGGATTTCCGAGACCCCACTTCCCAACACCAGCTGTGAAATATCCAGATGTGTGGAGCGCTTCCGCCACCGTGACATCTCCATCCTCTAGAAATACAAGTGGACGTCCGTTTGTTTCACTGAGCTCTTTCGTGAGTGCTTTCGCCGTATTATCTCTTCGTCGACAATGTCCAGTATGGAGCCCAGTCATAAGGACACACCGTGTTGGTGCGCAGACAGCCGATCCCGAATAATGATTTGTGAATTTCATGCCCTCTGAGCAAAGGCGGTCAAAGTGTGGTGTCTTCACAAAGGGAGAACCAAATGCCCCAAAATCTCCGTACCCAGCATCGTCCAGCATGATGTAAATAATGTTTGGTTTGTTTTTGGGTCTATCTGCTGCACCTGCATGTGAGGGATGCATCAAGCCGAGGAAAATAATTGCAGCGATGAGGCTGATATTCATTCTGTTTTTTTTCATGTCAGATGTATGTTTCATTGGTGTGTTGTCGTAGTGGAATGTTTTTCGAGTGCGAGACACGCAATGGTGAGGGATTGGATCATGCCACGTTCATACTCGTATCCGTAAAATATATCTGGTGCCTGCCGCCAGCAAGATCATAGACCGATCGGGATAAAATCCATGGTATTTCCACCTGCGAGTTTAGGAATAATCTTGCGAACCAACTTCTGGTGCTCGGGATGTTTGTTGTAGGCCATGAGATCCTCTTTTCTTTCAAAGACAGAAATTTGCCCATATTGAAACCCCCGATGCCAACGCGCCTCATTTTTTCCGACCAGTAATTCTCTGAGAACGGGAATCTTCTTCTTCAGGCCAGCAAGCTCATTCATTAACTCTGCCATTTCGTTATCAGAAACGCCATCCTTGAATTTAAAATTGAAGGCATGAATGAAGTGATCCTTGTAACTCATGACGCCAAGTTTTGTATCTGGCTCACCAATCGGAAAAAAATCCATCCCATTCCCGATGTCCAGTCGCGGAAGAATGTGTTGTACCAGTTCTTGGTGCTCGGGATGTTTTTCATAGAGCATCAGATCTTCTTTTGTATTAAAGACTGCAATCTCACCATACTGAAATCCAAGTGTTTTTCTTGCGATGTTTTTCCCGATAAAGAACGCCTCAAGCACAGGAATCTTTTCTCTGAGGGCAGCTAATTGCTGCATCAAGGATGCGATTTCCTCATCTGGAACATGACTTTTGAACTTAAAGTTGAACCCATGGATAAATGGTTGTTTCGTAGCATCGAAAGCATAGGATTTTTCTTTGAGTCCGAGAGCAGCTAAACCGCTTAGTTTTATAAAGTGTCTTCTGGAGTTCATCACAGTGGCCTTCGCAGATTCTTTTGCACCCATTTCCAATCAGATATGATACCGACTCCTGTCACTACATGTGAATTATCAGTCGGCTTTCCAATATTGCTGCAGTCGATCGTGTATGTTCTGATAAAGCGAATCAGTTCGTTAAGGGCGCCTGTATGCACGTCG
>CAXFJI010000051.1:0-10988 GCA_964003275.1 uncultured Planctomycetaceae bacterium | reverse complement strand
CCCGATGGGGGCCCAGCTGGGGCTACTGCACCGTAATCAGAGCACTCAAGGGCTGCTCGCTCTTCTGGAGTGAGCCGATGCTTGGCGAGCCCACCGTACTGATCGTGACGACACGTTCCACTTACACACGCTTCACAGCCGGTAGAACCGCACGCTCCATGTTCACAGCCCCCTGGACCGCAAGCACCTTCACCGCAAGCTCCGTTGTAATGATGCCCATGTCGTCCATATGGATTGTCAGTATTCAGCAAAAACAGCCGATCGATAATTGAACAGCCACTCGTGGTTGATAGGACGATGATTGCTAAAAGTAGTCCCAATAAAGATTTCATAGGATGTTCCAAAAAGGCTAAACAGAAACCACCAACTGGCAACTTGTATCGGTCAATAGGGTCGCAGTGATTGAGAAAACATCACTAACAGAAAATAGGCAGTCTGCGCGAGTCTGGCGTCCCTATGGAGAACCTATGCGTGATAGCGACCTGCAATTAAGGAGATATTTTGACCGCCGAAACCAAAACTATTTGACAAGGCTCGCTCGCAGACTTCCTCACGGGCCTCATTTGGAACATAGTCAAGGTCACAATTTGGGTCAGGGTTCTCATAGTTGATTGTTGGGGGCATCACACCATCACGAATAGCTAGAAGACACACAATCAGTTCTGTTGCTCCTGCAGCGGCAATGAGATGCCCCATCATGCTTTTTGTGCTAGACACGGGGATTTTATAGGCGTGTTCACCGAAGACGTTTTTTATGGCAAGCGTCTCTACCTTGTCATTCACGTCTGTACTGGTCCCGTGAGCATTGATGTAATGAATGTCATGAATGCCCAGACCTGCATCTGCTAAAGCCATCCTGATACACGAAGTCGCCCCTCGTCCTTCAGGATGAGTATCCGTTATTCGATACGCATCCGCCGTTGAACCGTACCCAAGAATCTCACCATGAATGTGAGCACCACGTTTTTTGGCGTGCTCCAACTCCTCAAGTACAACCATGGCTGCTCCTTCACCAAGAACAAAACCATCTCGCTCATTATCAAATGGTCGACTTGCTCGAGTCGGCTCATCGTTTCTGGTGGAAAGAGCCGTTAGCAGATTAAAGCCCGTAACCCCAAATGGATGAATCATACTGTGAGTCCCACCAGACAGCATAACTTCAGCGTCGCCACGACGTACCAACTCTGTCGCCTCACCGATTGCCTGGCTGGAGGCCGCACAAGCTGTCAGGCAGTTAAGGTTTGGCCCTTGAGCATCAAACATGCCAGCGAGGTGGGCAGCCGGCATATTGGGCTCCTGCTCAACCTCAGTCAATGGATGAAGTGTCTCAAGGCCAAGCTTTGTAAATTGGGCAACATCCAGCGTATCACCAGAGATAGCAGCCATCATCATATTGGTGAACGCATCAAAATCCTGTTGGCCTTCACCGCTTCCAAGATAGATACCCAGTTTAGTGGGATTTGAAGGAAGACCTTTTTCAAGACCAGCATCACGCATGGCTTGTCGTGCGGCACCCGCAGCGAACTTCGTATGCCGACCACAAAACTCCCATTGTTTTGCGTCTTCACCTTCGTCAGTGACACACCAATCCCGAACCTCAGCAGAAATCTTCGTGGGAAACTTAGATGCATCAAAAACTGTTGTGAGACCAACAGCCGACTTTGATGCCTTGAGATTTTCCCACAGTTGGTCAACTTTGACTCCTAACGGAGTCACGCACCCCATCCCAGTGATTACGACTCTCCGCCGCCCGGCACCCATCAGAAAATCTTCCTTTCTAGGAGCTACTTACCAGACCAAAACCTACCAGTCTGGGCGAGGTAGCGGCTGCCCAGCCTCATCGCGACCAACATCATAAATATGCATTTGATCTAACCAGCGAAGCAACTCTTCGGGCTCAAATAATTTGGGAACGCCTTCTCCGGGCTCTAAATGAGCAAAAAAGATTTCGGCTTGCCCTTGAACCTCACTACCAATCGTTGTCTTCACACGAGTGAAAGAGCCTGTTGGCTTCAAGTCAATAATCTCTGCATGAAACTTGATCATGTCTCCAGGGACAGCATCGAAGTTGAATTCTGCCTTAGAAACTTTTGCCAAAACAACTCGTCGATTGTAATCAATCGCTTCTGCGACCAGAAGACCTGCCGCTTGTGCCATGCCTTCCACAATTAGTGAGTTTGGCATTAATGCCACACCCGGGAAGTGGTCATGCATATGCTCCTCAGCCAACGACACATTTTTCACGGCCGTGGCATGTTTGCCTCGCACAAACTCTTCAAAACGATCGATCCAGAACCAACGCATGTCAGATATTTCGGTGGCCGATTAGCCTCCTACCTTACTCTGAACGTACCGCACCATGTCTTCAACGGTAAGTGTGTTGGCAAAGTTTTGAACACTCGGATCCGCCTCAAACTTTGAAAGATCCGCAAATGGCATTCGTTCTTTGAGTGCAGCTATTCCCGCGGCGTTCAATTTTCCATCGGCCACATATTCCGTGCTTGACAGGACATCCTCAGGAAATAACTCACCTCTAGGAATCTTAATTCCAAAGGATTTTTCAAGGCGAAAGACAATATCAAGAAAGTCGATCGACTCAGCACCAAGATCGCCTACCATTGTGGCTTCAGGTGTAACTTCATCATCATCTACACCTAAAGCATCAACGAGAGCAGCTCGAACTTTCTCAAAGATTTCATCACGCGATGGCATCGACAGGCACCTTATATTGTAAGAGAGGGCAAAAAATCCAAACGTTAGACACCGTTTGTACTGTCGACCCGCCGAGAAGGGAACCCGAAACTACTCAGAGCCGCTGTACGCAAGCCGCATAACCGGGAAAACCTGCCTCAGAACCGTCCTTTTTGTCGTTATTATCGAACCAGGCTTGGTACATCCGAGGGAGGCGTGGCCTCTGGGAAACCTGCATTCGGTCCACCATAAACGACTCGACGAGGGGGAGCGTCACTCCGAACGGATGGGTTGAGAATCCCCCAAAGCTTCCTCATCTCTGATCGAACACGAGCATCGATCGCGTCACCGTATGGACGACGATCGGCCATGTTGTATCGTTCAAGAACTAATCGAGCAGTAAGACTCGATCTGTCACCAACAGTGCCACTCGCTTTCACTTTTGTCGTTGTCTCATCTTGTGAAAGCACTTCTGCAGTCACTGTAAGAACTCTTCCGGGTTCTACAAAGTCTCCATATTTCACATTTTTTGCCTGACGCAAAACAACAATACTGTGCGCAAAGTCTTCACCAAGACGGATTGTCCAAGCAGCCGCCTGAGTCATTGCTTCAAGCATGAGAACCCCTGGCATCACAGGAAAACATGGAAAGTGATCGGCTAGATACTCTTCAGACAGTGACAATGACTTTGTTGCTGTAATGCTCTTTCCAGGCTCAACAGCAACAATTCGATCAAGAAGAGTGAAACGCATATATGCTCCGACAGATCCGAGATGCAGAGACGGCCCCACAAGGGGTGGGCCTCAGTATACAGGTCAAAGCGGCCATGCCCACTCCCAACAAGCACCTTTTCAGTTTTTTCGTATTTTTTGCTACACAGCCAAACGCCACGACCCATTCGACCCCAAAAGTTTCACATGAGTGCGAAAAATAAGAGCTAATCTTCTGGACCACCCCACTCATCTACTGCGTACAGAACACCTGTTCGCAACAAGGAGTCGGTGGGTCTGCAACCTGCCGAGTTAAGGGCTTTCACGCAATACAGGCCTCACGATGCACTCATACAACCGAGTCTGGCTGGTTCACACGGGTCGGATTTCAAACTACAAGGACATCCGCTTGCTCAATGCCCAGAAGAAACACACGCAATACTTTATTTCATTCTAATCAGGCACAACCTTCACTGAAGAAATCTTTCGATATGTCAGAAAACAAAGGATTTACAAATCCGTTTCCTCTTTCGTGGTATCCTTTATTCTCGTGCGACGATCATTGATTCTCTTGGGAAACACTTTGCGCAATTGAGTAATGAGCTCAGTACTGTAGAAAAATGATGTAGGCGTGCCCTTCAATGCCACTCATCCTCGATCGAACGAAATACGACGCTTCATATAGCGGAAGTTCACCGCTATCAATCGATTTTAAAGGAATAATTCCAGAACGTGTCTTTGGTCTTTCTCTTCTGGAAATATCCCATCTCAAGATTTCTGCCGATGGTGTTCCGTGTCTGCTGGGTGATACCTGTGTTGTGCAAGGAACGACTAATGATCATTGCATCGAATGCCATGGTGACTTTTCCCGTGTTCACTGGTTGGGCACGGAAATGGGTTCGGGAACAATGATTGTCTACGGGTCAATTGGCCGTCATGCAGGCCAGGGCATGACAGGAGGTCAGATCACAATCACTGGTAATGCCGGCGATTGGTTAGCAGCAGAACTCAGGGGTGGCATGATCCATGTAGAAGGCAATGCTGGTGACAATGCCGCTGCTGCATTACCAGGAAGTGAATACGGCGTTTGTGGTGGAAGAATCACCATCGAAGGAAATGCTGGCCATCTTGCAGGAGCACGTATGAGACGTGGTTTACTTGCTATCGGTGGGCAATGTGGTGTAGCCGCTGCCTTTGAACTTCGAGCAGGCACCGTCATTGTTGTTGGAAAAACTGGATCACACGCTGCGTTGGGAATGCGTCGCGGTTCATTGATTTCATTATCCGTGCCAGACGAAATCTCACCCCTGTTTCGTCGTGGTGTTCGCTGGGAGCCCACATTCTTGCATGCCCTTGCTCAAAGCCTTCAAAATTCTGGTTTTCGGAGCATCGAGGCCCTCAAAGCATGCCTCAAGCAGCCATGGCAGCAGTGGCATGGTGACCTTTTGACCGGTGGAAGAGGAGAGTTTTTGCATCCTTGTGGCCTTGAGCCAGCCAATTCATGAGGCACGCTTTTTCCAAGACGGGTTTTCGGATAGCCTGTAGCGTTCGAAAAGTAACTCATTCATCCCTTTAAAATTCGTATCGCTCTATGCCAACGATCAGTCAGCTCGTACGCAGTCGCCGCAAGCCAAAGCGCAAGTTCTCAAAGTCACCAGTTCTTGATAGGTGTCCTCAGAAGCGCGGCGTTTGCTTGCAAGTACGTACAATGACGCCAAAAAAACCAAACTCTGCTTTGCGAAAGATTGCTCGTGTTCGTCTCTCGAATCAAAAAGAGGTGACTGTTTACATTCCAGGTGAAGGCCACAATCTTCAAGAACACTCGATTGTGCTTATTCGTGGAGGACGCGTAAGAGATTTACCAGGTGTTCGTTATCACGTTATTCGCGGAGCGCTCGACACATTGGGTGTTCAGGATAGAAAACAGTCCCGTAGTCTGTATGGAGCGAAGAAGGGTTAGTCACAAGGTTTTTTAATATGGGAAGCATTACTGCCAGCCGCGAACAACTTCGTCCAGACCCAAAGTTTGGTTCCTTACTTGCAAGCAAGTTCATTAATTGCCTCATGCTTGATGGCAAGAAAAGTATTGCACAAGGCGTTTTTTATCGGGCACTTGATATCGTTGGTCAAAAAATCAGTGATGATGAACCAATTGAAATTTTTTCAAGGGCTGTTGAGAATGTAAAACCAGCTGTCGAGGTTCGTTCGAAAAGAGTGGGGGGTGCGGCATACCAGGTCCCCATGCAAGTCAATCGAACACGCCAACAATCACTTGCCATTCGATGGATTCTTCAAGCCGTCCGTGACAAAAAAGGACGTGCTACGCACGAAAAGCTAGCGGAGGAAATTATTGCTGCCTACAAGCGAGAAGGTGCAGCAGTTACAAAACGAGAAAATGTCCACCGTATGGCCGACGCAAATAAAGCTTTTGCTCACTTTGCTTGGTGATGCAAGAAATCCTTGACGTTGTGATCATTCACCGTGAATCGTCACAATAATCTTTCGAGCGCCGCCGTGATCTCTATGCTCACAGAGATAGATCCCCTGCCACGTTCCGAGGCATAACCGACCTTCCCTTATAGGAATGGTAATTGCACTTCCCAGCATTGATGCCTTGACGTGAGCTGGCATGTCATCTGGACCTTCACTGGTATGTATGTAAGGAAGCGTTTCTGGCACGACTTCATTAAAAGCCATTTCGAGGTCTTTCGGTACATCAGGATCAGCATTCTCATTTAACGATAGACTCGCCGAGGTGTGGCAGATAAAAAGATTTAGAAGGCCTACTCTGATGTCATCAAGACACTCCAGTGAGGCCATAATTTCTGAAGTGATCAGATGAAACCCACGACGTCGTGGCCGAAGTTTCACCTCACGCTGAATCCACTTCATAAACAACACCTTTTCTCAATGAATAGAAACTTCTGCGGGAAGCATCATCAAAGGCTCTCCTGAAGATAGCAACGATAATGAATCTATCCATCGAATAACGTGCTCTGCAGCAGGAAAACGCTCCATGATTGCTCGTAATGACTTAGTAGCAAGCGGAGCAGATTCATTTGATGGGCGTTGACCAAATAAATCATCGAAAAGGCCCTGTGATTTAGGCATAAGAAGGCGATCAAATCGCTCCCCCCGTTCAAGATTGGCCAACTTCAGTGCCTCTTCAATCGCATCATCGAGTGTTCCAAGACTATCAACTAACCCAGCTTCCTTTGCCATTCTTCCTGTAAAAATCCTGCCTTCAGCAAGTGTTGCGACTCTTTCTTTATCCAATCGACGACCATCGGCTACTTTCGATGTGAAAAGCTTATAGATCTGCTTCATTGACTTAAGAAACACCTCTTTTTCATGCTTTGAAAAAGGGGTCTGCATTGAAAGCCAACCTGCATTCCGTCCCTTACTCACAACATCAGTATGCACACCAACTTTTCCAAGAGCTCTGCCAATGGCAATTTTCCCTCCCACAACTCCGATGGAGCCCGTGAGTGTACCGGGAGCGGCGACAATCCTGTCCGCTGCGACTGCCACATAGTAGCCACCACTGGCAGCTGTGTCCGACAGACTTGCCACGACAGGCTTTTCAACGCGCTCTACCTCTCTCCATATCAAGTCACTTGCAAGTGCTGACCCTCCAGGAGAGTTTATTCTCAAGACGATTGCAGCAACATTTTTGTTGGAATCAGCCTCGCGAATAGCATTGATAATCGCTCCACTCCCACCGGTCGTACCGGTCAAGAATCCTCCAGAAGCTTGCCCCTCCTGAATCTCTCCGTTGACGTACACAATGGCAATTTGTTTGTGACTACTCTTTGAGCTCTTCTCTGTGCTCCCTGAAAACATCTCGAGTAATTTCACCATGCCCCCAAGACCGGAAAAATCATTGTCCACTTCACGAGCAGCGTAATCACGCAGAATAATTGGCTGATCTATTCCTGCCTGTGCTGCAAGGCCACTAATCGCTTCATCCTCATAAGCAATGGCATCAACTAAGCCCACTTGTTGTGCTACCTCAGGAGAAAACACTCCCTCGTCAACCAATTTCCGTACAGCTTTTTGATCTAAATTTCTCGCATGTGCTATCTGTTCAATAAATTGATCATAGAGATCTCCAACAAATTCCTCATACTGTTTGCGAAGTTGAGGACTCATGCTATTTCTTGTCATCGGTTCACCAGCCCCCTTGAATTCACCCACTTGTAGGATTTCAGCGTCAACTCCTACCGCATCAAGCATTGCTTTATAAAAAGTCACTTCGACCCGTACCCCTGTAATTTCAAGAGAGGATGCAGGGGGCATCGAAATACTGTCACAGGAAGTAGCGAGGGTATAGAGCACGGGGCCACCGCTCACAAAGTGAGCCACAACTGGCTTACCTGATGCTTGAACCCGCTCAATTGCCGCCATGATTTCCAACATCCGTCCACGACCAATATCTGTCTTGGTGATCGATAAAAGTACGGCACGTATCTCTGGGTCCGTCGCTGTCTGTTCAATTCGGTCTACGATCCTGTGCAGCCTTGGTGAAACATCTGCAAACATTCCAGACTGACCAACCCCTTCTTGAATGGAGCCAGTTATTGAAATGTGGGCAATCTTCTGAGATGTCCGTGTATCTTCGTCAGCAAAGACGCATCCCAAACCAAGCGAACAAAAAAATAAAAATGACAAAAATGACAAAAAAAACTGCTTTTTCATAAAATTTTCCTCTCCGAAGCCTCTCTCGCTCCCCTCAATGTATCGTGTGAAGCAAGAAAAAATGAACCTCTTATTGGTAAATGGACGAACGTATAGTAAGATACTGCCGTACACCTATTTGTTTTTTCATCTGCTTTCCCAATGCAAGGAGGTGTGATTTCCATCATGCCCAGCGCCTCTACCAGAAAAAAGTCTTCTGTTGTGAAAAAAAACTCGCGTAAGTCGACGTCAAATTCACGCCACGAAAAGTCATCTTCCAACACATCGGATTATCTGAATGCTACAAAGGGATCAGACTTAGGCATCAGTTTTGATGCTGACGCCGCTCCTACAAAGCGTCAGTTAGAGATATATGAATTCATCCGTGAAAAAATTTATAGCCGAGGGTACGGTCCTACCGTTCGAGAAATAGGTCATGCCTTCAAAATAAAATCACCGAATGGCGTGGTTTGCCATCTGAAGGCGCTAGAACGCAAAGGAATGATTAATCGTGGTAAAAATATGTCTCGGGCGATAGAGCTTGTGAGTGAACCTGCTCATCTGCGTGGCTTACCAATGGCAGGATGGGTTGCCGCAGGCACACTCCGACCTGCCGAAGAACAGTCTGATCGCGTGGATTTTGAAAACTTGTTCAATAGAGATAGTCACTTTGTTCTCAAAGTGATGGGTGACTCTATGATTGAGGCTCAAATTGCTGATGGTGACTGGGTTGTTATACAAAAAAAACAGTCTGCACACTCAGGCGATATTGTTGTCGCGCAAACAGAGGATGGTGAAGCTACACTCAAGCAATGGTTTCCAGAACGAGACCGCATTCGACTACAACCTGCAAACAGTTCAATGCGACCAATTTATGTGAAATCTGCTCAAATTTTAGGTGTTTTAGCCGGAGTTGTTCGAAAAACTTAAGTGATCTGAAATGTGATGCCTTGACTCAGCATGCACGTCAATGACCATGACTCAATTCCTCTAATTGATTCAGTTTGTTGTAAAGTGTCTTCAAACTGATACCAAGTTCATCAGCGGTCCTCGCCTTATTTCCATCATTTCTATCCAATCCTTCTACGATGGCCCGCATCTCCATCTCTCTAAGGCTTTCAGGCTTTGCAGCCCCCTGAGACCGTTCCAGTCTTTGTGCATTATGCGTTCTCACAGACACCCCGGACGCTGATCCAAGTCTTGATGGAAGGTCATCTACACAAAGCGGAAGCTCATCACATAATACAAGCGCATGTTCAATAACATTAGCCAACTCGCGAACATTCCCTGGCCATCGGTGATCGTTCAGCTTTTGGAGCACCTCCTTTGTTACGACATCAACTTTCAGAGGGACATGAGGCCGTGATTTTCTGATAAAATGCTGGACAAGTTCAGGAATATCTTCCTGTCGGCTACGCAAAGGCGGTACAACGATTTCAAACGTATTGATTCGAAATAATAAATCTTCTCGAAATCCATCGTTAGCAACCATTTCCTCAAGACTTTGGTGCGTTGCACATACCAATCGAACGTCAACGTGATGCGTCTGATTTTCACCAACTCGACGAATTTCGCCACTCTCTAACACCCGTAGCAGTCGAGGCTGAAGCGACTTTGGCAACTCACCAATCTCGTCAAGAAATAACGTGCCACCGTTTGCAACCTCAAAGAGCCCAGGTCGATGCTCATCTGCTCCAGTAAAAGCGCCTTTACGATGACCAAATAGTTCACTTTCAACGAGATGCTCCGGGAGAGACCCGCAATTTACTGCAACAAGCGGGTGGTCTGCTCGAGCACTCAGGCCGTGTATAGACCTAGCAACCAACTCTTTACCGACCCCAGTTTCACCCAAAATCAATACATTTGATTCACTTGGTGCCACCTTTGTTATCAATTGATGAACCTTCTTGAGCGCAAGAGAACTACCTACCATCGCATTTGACCCTTCAGCTCGTCTCACTCGATTTTCTAGAGCCCGCAACCTCGCTGTGAGTTCTCTTTTCTTGCGAACGCGTTCTAACACTGCTTGAATTTCTGCAATTTTGCAGGGCTTCGTGAGATAATCAAAAACACCATGTTTGATCGCTTCTATAGCACTCTCTAAAGAAGATTTTCCCGTAATAATCACCGACTCAGTGTCGGGAGAAGAATTACGAACATGGGTAATCACTTCCATTCCCCCTGCACCAGGCATGTCCAGATCTGCAATGACACAGTCATAGGCGGTCTGCTCGAGCGCTGCTAATGCAGTTTGCCCGTCTGGGCAGACTGTTGTTTCATAGCCAAGACGAGGTAGTTCGATCCTCATTAACTCCTGAATCGTAGCTTCATCATCTGCAAAAAGTATTCGCATAGGTTTAGGCTGCTTCACTGTTATGTTTCACCTCATGCTGAGAGTCACCGGCACTTAATCCGTCATTCATTGAAAACTGTTTCGACTCCGTAGCAGCTATCACTTTTGCAAGTGGCAACATCACACGAAATACAGAACCTCTACCTTCACCCCGACTAGATACCTCAATGCGCCCACCATGGTCAGCTACAATCCGTTGCACAATAGACAGCCCCAAACCAGTCCCAAACCCTGCCTTACGCCTTGTAAAAAATGGCTCAAAGATATGCTCAAGCACTTTTTCACTCATCCCACAACCGTTATCAGAAAAGATGATCATGCACTCCCCACCACTTTGACGGATCGTCACACGAACCCGACCAGTTTCGGAGATGGAATCAAGTGCATTTGCTAACAGATTAAGGACAACCTGTTTTATCTCCTGTGGATTGACCATCGCAAGTACATCTTGCCCCTCAACAATTTCTATTTTCTTGCCAACAAATCGACCGACGTGCTGAAGCATGTCAACCACGTCAGTCACAACAGCCCTGATTGCCGTTGCCTGCCTTCGAACT
>CAXFJI010000050.1:0-11012 GCA_964003275.1 uncultured Planctomycetaceae bacterium | reverse complement strand
ATGGCTAAGAAGCCCTGTGCTGCATGGGAAACGAGAGCAACACACACCAACTGCACATGCCATTGCCAAGAGAAGAGCAGGGCGGGGTGTCGGCCGCCCCGAGAATACCTGCATTCCGTGGTTGCTTAACCAGTCTCGAAATGCCCGAGCACGCTGTGTGCCACAATTCATATTCATGGTTTGACCTCAGCTAACGCTGAGAAATGTCCATAGGAACTGTATTAAGGCGGATACCGTTCCTTCAAGGGGCAAAAGTCTTCATGGACAGCTATATTCTGGCTTTCTCTCAGTTTCTGTGGTTCGAAAGAAATGCTTTATGAACGCAACTCACATTAAGCAGTGCCTAAACGACCTGCTCCCAGCTCAAGAGCACAGTCATTTCTTGAAAGCCATTGAAAAACGACCGACAAAATCCATACGCCTGAGACCTGAGTCAGCACGCGGAAAAGCACTCCCCTCGACTCTACCATTCCACACGGAAGCCATACCGTGGTATCCCAATGGACATTTTTGCACCGGGATCGCTCAGCCTGGCCGATTCCTGTCCTACGCAGCAGGGGATTACTTCATTCAAGACGCCGGCTCGCTTCTGGCCATTCAACTTCTTGATCTCCAACCAACCGAATGGGTTGCTGACATTTGTGCTGCGCCCGGTGGCAAAGCGTCTGCAGTTCTTGAAATCATTGGGCCAGGAGGCGGTTTTCTCTTGGCGAATGAACCTGTGCGAAGCCGTTTAGCCGCACTCGAGTACAATCTTGCACGTGTTGGCTATCCACGATATCTCACAATGTCTCAGGACCCGGAAAAACTCAAGAGAAACTGGACGGAACAATTCCATGCTGTTCTGGTTGATGCACCCTGCACTGGACAAACACTCGTTTCTCGTGGGAAACAATCTGCAGCAGCGTTTTCGGAATCCCTTGTGCAACATTCAGCTGCTCGACAAAGACGTATCCTAAACGCAGCGGCAGCACTTGTTCAGCCAGGTGGCCGTCTTGTCTATTCAACCTGCACCTTTACGTCAATCGAAAATGAGCAGGTCGTTCACACGTTTCTCCACGAACACGCAGACTGGACGATAGACCCAGAACCAGACTTGCACCCCTGGCTGTCACCTCTCGATCCAGGAGGATACCGGGTATATCCACACCGTGATCACTGCGCCGGCGCATATGCCGTGCGATTGCGCCGTAAAGGCTGTCATCAATTAGGAAAAACGCTCAAGCAGCCTGAACACTTCAAGCCCCTTATTCTGAACGAAGAAACAATTGGTGAGATATCTGGCGGTGAGCGGGTTCAAAAGAAAAAACAGTGGGAAGAGTGGCCCAGTACCATCGCCAAGGAGATTGATCGCAAAAATGGCAAAGGATCCGAACTCGCCTTCCAGCCTGCAAAGCACTGGATGCCATCCCATGCCCTTGCCCTTCGTCGAAACAGCCAGTGGCTGCCAGCAGCCACATTTGACCTAGATGACACGATGGCCTGTCAATATGTACAAGGACATACACTACCACCAGGCCCCATCGGGTGGTGTGTTGCAATGTGGCAGGGGCATCCTCTTGGATGGCTTCGTGGTAATCAAAAACGCTGCAACAATCATCTGCCATCTTCAGCAAGATGCAATTTCCTCCCTCAGATTGGTGAGAGACGCTGAACCTCTACGATTGCGTATGACATGTCTATCGTCTTTTCGCCTGAACAATGCGAGGTTGTCCAGCAAGATCATAAATGACTGGGCCTTGCTCAAGACTTGGCGTATTTGCAAAGACCTGCTGCACCGCGTCATGCACATGTGGACCTATTTCAATCAACAGCCAACCTCCAACCTTTAAGCAGGCACATGCCTGATGAACCAGACGACTGATGATCTCAACACCCGTTGGCCCACCAATGAGAGCCTGACGCGGCTCGAAGCACCTGACGCTCTCAGGCAGTCCCCCAAATTCATCCAAACGAACATACGGAGGATTACTCACAATGATGTCCCACGGTCTCATTAGCTCAGAATCATCAAGGAGATCACACTGTATAAATGTTATGCGATCATCCACATGATGCTGACGGGCATTCTCACGAGCCTGCCTGAGGGCATCTTCTGATATATCTGACGCCGAGATACTTGCTTGGGCTAAATGCTTTGCTAATGTAACAGCAATGGCTCCCGAGCCTGTGCCAACATCAATAATCGTCGGCACATGAGTCTCAGAAAAAGTTTCTTTGCATACATCAAGGACACGTACAACGAGTCCTTCTGTTTCTGGCCTTGGAACAAGCACTGATGGCGAAACATTAAAGTTCAGGGAAAAAAACTCTTTGGTGCCAACAAGGTATGCCACCGGCTCACCATTCCCTCGCCGTCTGACAAGATCGCGAAACTGTTTTCGTTGGTCAAGTGAAACAACATCTTCAAAACTGGTGTAGAGAGAGATACGAGGACAGCCAAGAACGTGAGCCAGTAGTACCTCTGCATCAAGACGGGCAGAATCACTCCCGCGTTGATCAAGCCACTCTGTTGTCCACGACAGAAGTTGCCCGATCGTCCATGAATCATCAGTTGCAGGAGTATGGCTCATACGAGAAGACAACTCTTATCTATTGATCAGATTGTTCCATAGCCTCCCGTCGCTGCCGACGAGCAAAGTCTTCTATTGCATCTACTACAAGGTTGAGGCGGCCTGCCATAACTTGATCAAGCGTGAAACTCTCACTAATTCTATGATCCGTTACTCGGTTCTGGGGATAATTATAGGTGCGAATTCGCTGACTTCGATCACCTGACCCAACGAGTCCTTTCCTTTCAGCTGAACGCTTCGAGTGTTCAATTTGTCGTTCATGCTCATACAGCCGAGTTTTCAGAACACGCAGCGCTTTCGCGAAGTTTTTATGCTGGCTTTTCTCATCCTGGCATTGCACCACAATCCCTGTAGCTTCATGGGTTAGACGCACCGCTGATGCCGTTTTATTCACATGCTGTCCGCCGGGCCCACTGGCACAGAAGATATCTTTACGATAATCATCAGGAGAAATTGACACTTCAACATCTTCAGGTTCTGGCAGAACCGCAACCGTTGCAGCCGATGTGTGAATTCGCCCCTTTGTTTCCGTATCAGGGACGCGCTGAACGCGATGGCCGCCGCTTTCATGCTGGAGTTTCCGAAAAACTCCAGCCCCCTCGAGACCAAGAACCAATTCCTTAAATCCACCAAGCTCAGTTGGGCTGGCATCCATTACCTCTACCTTCCAGCCATGCTCCGTACAGTATCGACGATACATCTCATACAGATTACCCACGAATAAAGCTGCCTCATCACCGCCTGTTCCTGCTCTTAATTCCATAATGCAACGCGGGCGATCCGAGTCAACATCGTCAGAACATAAATCAATGAGTTCTTCCCATTCTAATTCACGACGTTCTCGCAAGCCCGGCAATTCGGCTTCAGCAAGTTCCCGAACATCACCATCTGAATCAGCGAGCATTTCCTCAAGTTCAGCAATTTGTCGCTCGATGTCTAAAAATGAGCGATACTTCAACGCAAGCCCCGCAAGCACACCATGCTCTCGAGCAATATTAGACAGAAGGTGTGGGTCAGCCAGAACTTTCGAATCAACGAGTTGACTTTCCAACTCAACGAAACGACCAAGCTTGGCTTCGAGTTGATCGCGCATGAATCAGTCAGTTCACGATGCTGAGGGGGATGCTTTTTTCTTTTTTTTCAGACTTGCATACCCTGTACCAGCAAACTTTGTCTTAAACTTTTCAATTCGTCCCGCTGTATCAACAAATTTTAGTTTGCCCGTATAGTACGGATGGCAGATATTGCAAATGTCTACCTTGAGTTCAGGAAGCGTACTGCGAGTGGAAAAAGAATTACCACAACCGCAGGTAACAACAGTATCTACATAGTTTGGATGAATGTCGTCTTTCATAAACGTTCCTTTTTAGCGAGCACAAGCATAGAAAGATACAAGGTTCTTAGCCTGGCGGCAACGCCTGATATCCCTCACGGCATTTTATTCACTTTCTTGGCTCTGGTCGGCCGCCCGCATACTGGCGGCACGGATACGGCTACCAAAACGTTGCGGTGACTCATCAGCCCGAAGAAGGTCCACGGCTTCATCTATACGCCCAAGGTGCTCGAGTGCAGTTGCGAGATTGATCCGGGCTGCATCGGTCCAGGGCGAATCTGGGGATGCCTGCAATGTCAGGCGATCAAGGTAATCAACAGACGCTTCAGAATCTCCCTCTGAAAGTGTCAAGACCCCAAGCCAGTATGTTGCATCCTCTTTCATCTGTAGATACAGCCGTTTCAGTACATCCGCTTGAGGTGTCGGCAGTGCATTCACCCCCTCGTTAATCATCGCTGTCGAAGGGCGGGCAGCTAGGTATGAGGACTTTGCTCCCTCTGCTCCATTCATGTCTCCCCGAAACTCTCGTACTCGAGCAGCAAAAAGTGGTCTTATAGAACGAGTTTGACGAATCCCATCTCGTGAAAAAGGTTGCTCGACAGTCACTGTCATGACAGCCAATTCCTTTCGAAGAGCATCTTGCGTCTCACTCGCTGACTGTCGAACCACTGTCTCCCATGGAAAACCCCATAGTTCTACTGCAACCTCTTCTGGACTATCTGAAGCAATCGCCTTGGCTGCTCGACTCCCTAAACTGCTTGGCTCAAGAGAAAGCGACAGTGATCGTGTGCCTGCCATACGCTTTTCAAGCAGATACATCCGACGCGACAGTAGCCATGGATCAGCAGCAATAAGTATTGAAAGATTCTGAATATCCTGTGCACGTACTGGATACTCCCGTTCAGGAAGTGAAAGCCTTGCCAACACCTGAGGATCCGCTGCTGCATCACGCACTGTCGCAACTCCTTCTCCACTCAAACCCGGCACTGGCATCCCATAGGTAGGTTCAAAAAGATATGCCTCTCCATCGGACACTAAAGCAGGCAGCCAAGGACGTGTATCTCCCGCTGAATCTGTCGCCAACATGACGCCATCTAATCCCGCATGACGCAGCAACTGCAGGAAAACCCATGAACGCTGTGCTGCACTTGCCCTTCCGGATAAGAGAATTTCTCCTGGCAAAAACCAGCGTGAACCTGCCATGCGCTCATCAGGAACCATCGGCGGATCTGTGGAAATGGCAAGGTTTCTTACAACCCATGCAAAAAGGTTTTGAGCCACCTCAAGATCTTCAATGGCATCACCACGGGCCATTTCTGAGATATCCGCCATCCAACGTTGATCTCGCAGTACTCTCACATCAGTACTTGCATCGAAAACGGATGCTTTCAATGTCGCTCGAATGCGTTCTGAGCGGAATTGTTCAGCAAGACTGCTGAAGAGTGGATCAATACTCCAGTCTCCAACCGCAACGGCATCTGCAGAAGGATTTCCGTGGCTCCACTGATTCAGTCGGTCAAATATCTGAGAAAACGCAGCCTGTTCGTCGTAGTCCTCAAGTCGACTCAATACATTCATCGCACCATCAAGAAGCTTCTCACGAACTTTTTCAGGAATCAGCGACACCTGTTGAACGGACGCTGATGCATCTGGCAGGGGAGTGCGAGATTCACTACAGCCTGCCACTCCAAAAGACAGCACCAGACACAAACTGATCCCCACATATACCATTGTATTTTTATTCTTCATTTTTATTGCCATTGCTTCTTCAATGTATTCAAAATTCAATCACTCAAAGACTCAATTGACTTTTGAGCTTCATGAATGACTAACACCCGCCTCAAGACGTCACCTAATTGTTGTAGAGGAACCATATTGGCACCGTCACTTGGACTCGAATCAGGAGCGGGATGAGTTTCAAAAAAAAGTCCATCAATACCAACAGCAGCTGCAGCACGTGCTAGTGGCTCGACAAGTGACCGATCACCACCAGTTGCTCCCCCAAGACTTGCAGGCTGTTGCACTGAGTGCGTCGCATCAAAAACAACCGGAACTCCCATCGATCGCATAGTCAAGAGGCCAGTAAAATCATTTATGAGCCGACCGTAGCCGAAGAACGTGCCTCGTTCACATAAAAGAATATCAGAGCATCCTCCTGCTGAAAGTTTGGCCACCACGTGTTTCATATCACCTGGCGCCAAAAACTGCCCTTTCTTAACATTAATAGCTCTCCCAGTTGATGCTGCAGCAAGAAGCAGATCGGTTTGGCGACAGAGAAAGGCCGGAATCTGAAGGAGTTCACAGACTTCTCCAGCAGCTTTTGCCTGCTCAGGAAGATGAACATCCGTTGTCACAGGCAGACCGGTTTGTGCCTTAACGCGAGCTAAAATTGCCAACCCTTCATCAACACCTGGTCCTCGAAATGCAGATGCACTTGTTCGATTTGCTTTATCAAAAGACGCTTTAAAGACAACACTTACTGGAAGTGAGCCAGCCAGTTCAGCAAGATGTTCCGCAATGCGGAGACAGAGTGATTCACTTTCGATGACACAGGGCCCTGCAATCAATAAAAGCGGCTTCCCAGGGCCACAGAGATAGGGACCAACCAAAGCAGGCAAACGGTGCTCCACAATCATTTTCTCCAAAATAAAAACCGTCTCATCTCAAGAAACATGTGAACTCCAGTACCGCAAAGTCTACCTAGCATAATCCTCACAGAAATATACAGATCCGAACACTGAGACTTGTGTGGCAATTTGCAACAGGATGCCGCAAATTGCCACACAAAACACGCCAAGATTCCACATCACTATTTCTACTCGCAGAAAAAGAAAAACACCTCAAAATGATCCGTTTCAAGAAAAAAGCAACGTTTTTCCACATCTGACCCAACGTCTGCAGAAAACCATGAGTCGTTTGGCACACAGTGTGCAACAGGAGTTCGCATGACAAGTCACGATGGCTTGTCATGAAACCTCATCACACTTTGAAGTGGGGTCTCTGGCTTTTTCGGACGTGCGGTCGCCTTGCCCCTGACCCGCTCGCCCATCGGTGGGACGCTCCCACCAAGCCTGAGGCCCCACTTTTACTTTTGAGTCAGATCTTTTCCTACATCTACAAAATGGAACGTCTCTCCATTCAGCGAAATTCTATTCGCATTTTCTAGCAGATATTTTCAGATATCCGTCTACTGAGTTCACAAAAAGCTTCGCACACACTGTGATGCTTCTCTCGTTGGGGTGCCAGAGCTACAAATTGACACCGCACGTGCAACACCAATTCACTGTTTCACACTTCCTGAGATTCTGATGTGGTTCAGATTCGATCCCTACCTCACCAATCATCACTAAATGTCAATACTCACACCTGACTGATTCCTTGGACCGCCCAGAACCTCGTGAGTTCAGCAAGCAATGGAAAATCGTTTTCGCTATTCAAACCAATATCTCCAACCACACCCAAAACAGTTGCTGTGAACTTGTTGCTTTCGGAAGGCACAGCAAGAAAAATTCAAACCGCAAATACGTTAAAAATTGTGTGAAAAGGAGGAATTTCTGTGCACCCAAGTACCTTCATGAGTCAAATAAACCCTCCAACTCAATTATTTTTAATCCATCTCAGATCTGCGCACGCAGAAACAACTATTGACCAATTGCACTTTCTAATCCTGACAGACAGTCCTCTCATCGAGAGCGACTTTCCGAATCACAAATCAGTACCACCCTCAAGACAGGCCTAAAAACAAAGAAGTTCTTCACTGGCCAAGCGCTAGACCCTTGACCGCCACCATCCTGTGCGCTAAATTTTTTACGCTTAGACGGGCACAAACCGTGTTTCTACGGGATTCCCACTGTAGTTGAACGGCGTGCCAGCGTAGCTTCAATCGGCAGAGCACCGCATTCGTAATGCGGGGGTTGCGGGTTCGACTCCCGCCGCTGGCTTTTCCGACGGAGAACAGATCGCGCCTGAGATTTTTAGATTAGACTGGTGATGCTTGATATTTCGAGTTTAGAGAATCTTTTTAAAACTTATTTGTAGAAGGTAGATTTTGTATGGCATCTGCTCTTGCTCCTGATGTTCGTGAACTTGTGACTGGGACAGGTCCTTTTGGTCCTAGTGAAGTTCATAGCATGCTTAATGCCCTTGGTACTGATTCAACCTGTCACAAAAGCCTGCGAGAGGCCGTTCGTGAACTTGAATCTCAACCTGAGCGTAGTCCAGCTACGGCCGTTCGTCTTGGAGTTTGCCAATATCTTCTAGGACGAGCTTCTGATGCCATTGAAACACTTGGGAATGCGGATGGTGGAGCACTTGCTCTTTTCTATCTCGCACTTTCGCACGTAGCCAACGGCAACCACGACGAGGCTCAGGCATGCTTTGATGCAGCTAAGAACTCAGGCTATGACCCGGCAGCATGTGCGTTAGGAGTTGTGAACTTATTGCGATCAACAGGAAATGCTTCGCAAGCAGCTGAGGTCGTAACTTCTTTGAGTGAAACAGCTGAAGGTTCGGCTGATTATTGGGTAGCCAAGGGTGACGTGCTAAGCGACCAAGGGGCTGATGTAACAGAAATCGCACAAGCCTATGAAAAAGCTGTTGAAATTGATCCTGGCCATCCTGCAGCCCTTTTTGCAATGGGTGTCTTAAATGATCGGCTTGGCAATGACGACGATGCTGAAGCCTGCTACGAGAAGTCACTCCAAAGATATCCTGCAACGGTTGGCGCGCTTATCAATCTGGGTTTACTTCACGAAGATCGTGATGACTTCGCGAAAGCACAGAAATGCTACAAGAGAGTCTTGGAGGCATTTCCTGACCACCCTCGAGCTCGTCTTTTCCTTAAAGATTCTTCTGCATCAGATGACTTGCTGGCAAGCGAAGAGGAGGAGAAGCAAAAAGATCAACTCGAGCAGATACTCGCACTTCCTGTCACTGATTTTGAGCTCTCTGTACGAAGTCGAAATTGTCTTCAAAAAATGGGTCTCCTCACATTGGGAGATCTTGCCCGGACATCTGAAGCAGAAATTCTCGGCAGTAAGAATTTTGGAGAGACAAGCCTCTCAGAAATACGAGACATGCTTTCCTCAAAAGGCTTGACGCTTGGGATGCTTTCTGACGCAGCTTCGATTGAAGAACCGGCATTTGAGCCAATCGAACCCTCTGCTGATGAACAGGCCATTTTTGCTGCGTCCATCACAGAAATTAATCTTTCAGTTCGAGCACGTAAGTGTATGACGAAGCTTGGAATAAGCACGATTGGAGAGTTGCTACGGCGAACGGGCGAGGATTTGATGGAGTGTAAAAACTTTGGCGTGACAAGCCTCAACGAAGTCCGTGAAAAACTGTCCGAGCGAGGCCTTCGACTTCGTGGTGAATAAGTTCAAAAACATCAAAAAAAGGTCTTTTTTATAGGCGTTTCACCATGTGTGACGCCATAAAATAGTTGCTTTCTGAGTGCTTTGAAGATACGGTTGAGGGGTCGAAATGGTCCCCTTCAGCCCTGCCAGAGTTTGTTTCATGACTGCCGCGAGTCTTAGAGAGAAGCCTGTTCGCGACCTGGCTCGCCTTGCCAAACGACAAGGTGTGCGCGGATGGCATGCCATGCGAAAAGACGAACTTATCAAGGCTCTGGTTCGTAAAGCACGCTCCTCAAAACGTGATGCAGTAGACAAAGTGTCGGACCTCATCTGTGATGATCCAAAAAATAAAAATGCTGCACAAAATGCTCTTGTTTCAAGGCGGATTGCTGAAGCCCGTGAGCGACTCAATCAGTCTAAAAGCCTTGTAAGTCACCCCGAGGGAGGACGTTCCCCTCGTCCACTGAGAGATCGAATGGTCCTTATGGTACGCGGTCCACACTGGCTTCACGCGACGTGGGAAATTACACCCCGGAGTGTCGAGCGTGCAAAGGCAGCTCTTGGATCAGATTGGCACGCAGCGAAACCGGTACTAAGGGTGGTCAAAGTAGAGTCTGGAGCAACAACGACGTCTGCGGAACAAGTTGTTCGAGAGATCGTTATTCACGGTGGTGTGAAAAACTGGTTCATTGATGTTCGCAATCAGCTTCGATGTCGAGTAGAGATTGGTTATCGCACCAATACTGGTCGCTTTCATGGATTAGTAAGAAGCAATACCGTCACCACTCCAACCATTTCCCATGGAGATACCCTTGACATGCACTGGGGTGAGATTGCTGATCAGTGTGAAAAAATCTACGCCATGAGTGGTGGACTATCACCTGAAAACAACAGCACTGAATTAAAAGAACTTTTCGAAGAACGCCTCCAGAAACCAATCACCCCTAACACCACATGCCATGATCTCTTTACACGAAATCGCACAGAACAACCACGCGGCTCTGAAATGCAGATCGATGCCGAAATGATTGTATACGGTGTCACGCAACCAGGCATGCATGTGAGCCTTCAGGGGGAACCTGTCACCGTTCGGGATGATGGAACGTTTCGCATCCGCCTCGATGTACCAAATAAAAGGCAGGTACTACCAATTGTGACGAGTACTCCTGATGGAGTAGAACAACAAACTGTTGTTTTGGCTATCGAACGCAACACAAAATCTATGGAACCAGCACGTCACGACTCTGACGACTAAGCCCGGCTTCTCCATAAAAAACCTTCTACATGAATTGAATACTTTTCTGGATTCAACTCTGCCGCTAAAATAAAGAGGTTGTTTATGTCCAAGGAGTGTGAGGCGATAAGTTTTCTGTCATGTTTGTGTTGCATCGACCCATGCCGGTGAGCTCTTAACGAGGCTCGTTGGGGGCCGATTTATTGCTCTGATTGCGTGTATAGCCGTCAAATGTCATGTCATGTGTCTTTGTTCGGATCACATGCCTCAGGGTTCAAGGCACCCCCGTCTTTTATGAAACGAGCTCTCCGCATAACGCGATGCCACGGCATTGCGATGGAAAACTTATCGCCCCAGGTTCCTTTGACTTTCCTGCTTCAACCACGCCTCAAAGAGCGTCGCTGGATCATTCCGAAAAGTTTGCGAAAAGGCTTCTTCGAAGCCTTCGCCTTCCCCTAATAATGAAAGTACTTTCCCGAGCTTTGCCTCAGATGCGCCCAGTCGATCAAGGAAAA
>CAXFJI010000049.1:0-11013 GCA_964003275.1 uncultured Planctomycetaceae bacterium | reverse complement strand
CTGCACGGTATTTACTACCACCAGGCCCTCAACCTGGCGCGTCTGCCAATTCCGCCATTCCCGCGGTATTTGATGAGGCCGAACGACCGACCTCCTTAACAATGAATTGTCAGGTGGTTTTCTGGCCAGTCAAGTCTGTTTGGCCTGATGACGTAATCACACAAATTCCTGATGGCACCAAACCAGTGAGTTTGAGCCCTGTAAAAATCGCTGCCGTCCATACAAGGTCACCTACCGGCATCCAGCGGTAAAAAGGGAGGGCTGCACTAAAACACGCAATAAGGCCCTCAAATGACCGTGGATACATGGAGCCAGGTACCCAGCAGGCTAAGTTTGTCGTCAAAAAAAACACGAGAGAACTGGCCAGTGCACCGCCAAGAATGGGCAACCATTTGCCTGAACGAGCAATTTTTCCAAGGAATATCGGCCATGTCATTGCCGCAAAGACAACAATACCCATCAAGAAACTACCGTAGGCTGGTAAAACAAGGTTGCTGATACCAATTGCGAAAAGCGGTACAGAGGCGGCTACTAATGTATTCGGAAATACGGCACCAGCAGCCAGAGCCACCCCTGCCATAGGAGTAACATTCCAGAGCGGCTGTCCCTGCCAAGTGGGCTGCCAAAGGCGTCCAATGACGGCCACTGCCACGAACACAAACCACACAACAGCCAGACTTAATCGACTCTTCATGGACTCTCACGACTCCTTTTGGGAAGACGGATACACTACCTTTTTTTGACGGTATCACAAGCGACACAAACAGGACCCGACCTTCACGGAACAGTTTCGATGAAAAAAATTGCCCAGGAATGCCGGACACTCTCTGTCGAAAAGCTCCAATCGGGAACCCTTATTTTAAGATTTATTGTAACCGATTACAGCCAGAATGTTCTGACGAGTGAATCGCTCACGGATCTTTCTACGGTACTTGATGCCATTGATGCTGCCCCACCCCCAACGGGTCTCATCGTAGCTTCTGGCCGAGAAAACTCATTTTTTGCAGGCGCCGACATGAAGCGGGTTGCTGGACTCAAATCATTACCAAGAGAGGAAATTGAAAGGCTTTGTGATACTGGCCGAGCCCTTTTTCATCGGCTTTTCTCCCACCCATGGCCGACTGTTGCTGTTATTGACGGTGTGTGTCTCGGTGGTGGGCTGGAGTTGGCTCTTTCGTGTGATTTCCGTGTGGCAACGGATTCTCCCCATACATGTTTGGGGTTTCCCGAAGTGAAACTCGGACTTCTTCCCGGATGGGGAGGCACTGTTCGGCTCCCACGTCTTATTGGTGTTGGGCCAGCTGTAGAGTTGATTGCATCTGGAGAATCAGTACGTGCGGAAACCGCTCGACAACTCGGACTGGTTGATGCAATGGTCCCAGCAAAGACCGCCATCGAATCAGCATGCACTCTTATTGAATCATCCCAGAACCTTCAGTCACATTTGAGACGACGAGACACGTTGAGTTCTCCCGTGGCCATGGATCCAGACGAGCGAGGATTTCTGGAGGCAACAACGGCGGCAGTCATACTTGGTCGAACTGGGGGACACTATCCAGCTCCTCTATCTGTTCTCAGGACAGTCGTCGAGGGATCCACTTTGCCATTCGATCAAGCTGCTGCCCTCGAAAGCAGTTCATTTGCCACACTTGCTCACTCTCCAGAGTCCATGCAACTCATTCGGTTATTTCAACTTGGAGAGCGTAATCGCACTCATTCTGGATTGAATGATGGTCGGACGAGCAAGCCAAGAGAGATCAAGGCCCCGGCAGTCATCGGTGCAGGAATTATGGGAACTGGAATTGCAGCTCGTCACCTACGGTCTGGCTTTAGTGTAACCCTTGTTGACTCCCAAGCTGAATCACTTGCAAACGGAGTTGGTGGGCTTATTCATGAAGCCGCCTGGAATCGTGCGAAGAAGGCAGTTGATACCGATCGAGCCATGGAACTTGCAGGTAAACTCCAGACGTCGACTCGCCTCGATGTCATTTCTGAATGTGATCTTGTTATCGAAAGCGTGGTTGAACGAACAGATGTCAAGAAAGCAGTGCTTGCTGAGATTGAAGCGGTTGTTGACGAAAATACAGTGATTGCAACGAACACTTCTACAAATCCGATTCAGAAGTTAGCTGAAGTGCTCAATGAACCATCTAGGTTTTGTGGTATTCATTTTTTTAATCCAGTTCGGCGAATGATGCTTGTGGAAGTCGTTCGAGGGCCTGTGACAAGTGACGAAACGGTGATGACCGCTGTGGCACATGCAAAAAAACTTGGCAAGTGTCCAGTTGTTGTGAAAGATAGCCCTGGCTTTCTTGTCAATCGTATTCTGATGCCATATCTCCATGAAGCAGTAGAGTTGCTGAGAGAGGGTGTCTCTATGCAGCGTATTGATCGAGTCGCCCGTGACTTTGGAATGCCACTAGGACCAATTGAGTTGTATGACATGATTGGACTCGATACGGCTTTCTATGCCGGACTTGTGATGGCATCCGCTTTTGGTGATCGCATTGATGCCTCGCCGGTGATTCCAGCGCTTGTCAAGTCAGAGCGTCTTGGTCAAAAGACTGGAGAGGGCTTTTATCGATACAAGAAAAATCGAGATGGGAATTCACGGATGTCTCAGATTGAGCTTCCCTGTCCGGAAATACCATCGATGCTTGAGCCATATGCCCTCAAGCCAACAAACCCCAGCCAATCAACACTGATCGATCGTCTTATTATCCCAATGCTGCTTGAAGCCATCAGAGTTCTCGATGAAGAAATCGTGCAAGATGGGAGGGATGTTGATCTTGCTGTCATTCATGCGCTGGGGTTTCCAGCATTTCGAGGAGGTATTTTAGCCTGGGGCGATTCCATTGGAGCAAAAGAGATTGTTCAAAGGCTGAAGCCACTCTCTCATTTGGGGCCTCGAATGGTTCCCCCTGAGCGCCTCGTTGAAATGGCGAAAAAAAATAACACGTTTGTCAGTGAGAATTAGTTTGTATGGATGCCAAAACTTATCAACTCGAAAATTCACCAGTGGTTGTTGCGTGCTCTCGAACCGCAATCGGCAGAGCGCATGCTGAACGCGGTGTCTTCCGTAAGGTGCGTGGAGATGAATTACTCGCGTCAGTCATCAAGGCAGTCGTCCAAAAGAGTAACGTCGATTCCAACAGTATCGAGGATGTCATTATTGGCGCGACTCAACAGCATGGTGAGCAAGGAGGAAATATCGCGAGGTGTGTGAGTCTCATGGTGGGTCTTCCTTTTGGGGCGGCAGCTGCATCTGTTAACCGGCTTTGTGGATCGTCACTACAGGCACTTTCGCAGGCAGCCCATGCCATTGCTGCGGGAGCAGAAAACGTACAAATCGTTGGTGGTGTGGATCATATGCATCATCTTCCAATGGACTCCGCAGTCAGTATTCATCCGCAGGTTTTCACCCGTTCGAGCAAAGGAATGGTTTCGATGGGTATGACGGCTGAGTATCTTGCAAATGTTCATGGTATTTCCAGGGAAAAGCAGGAGTTGTTCGCGATTGAAAGTCACCGAAAAGCAGCTCAAGCAACATCAGAGGGACGGTTTTCAGATGAAATCATCCCCGTTCTGGGGCACGAGCCGTCTGGAGGTATTTGTTGGGTTGATACAGATCAATCCATACGGTCTGATTCATCTTTGGAGGCAATGGCTGATCTAAAACCTGCATTTTTACCTCGTGTTGGCACAATTACTGCTGCAACAAGTGCACCATTGAGTGATGGTGCTGCGGCTATGCTTGTCATGAGTAAAGCAGAGGCGGATCGACAACAACTCAAGCCAATGGGGAGAGTGCTTGGGACGGCAGTGGTTGGTGTGTCTCCGGCTCTTATGGGAACAGGGCCTGTCCATGCGGTCGAGAAAGTGTTGAAGCGGACAGGGCTAAGAATCGATGAAATTGATTATTTTGAGATAAACGAGGCATTTGCTGCGCAGGCCATCTATTGTTTGGAAAAACTTGGAATAAACCCTGAAAAGGTTAATGTTCATGGGGGTTCATTATCCATAGGCCATCCACTTGGTGCTTCAGGTGCGCGTATCGCGACAACTCTTCTTCATGTGATGCGTGAGCATGGCGGGAAGTATGGCATAGCTACCATGTGCATAGGTTTGGGGCAGGGTATAGCCATTGTTTTTGAGCGATTGGAGTGAATGGCAGGATGAATCCATCGGCTACAATCAAACAGGTCGACAAAAAAAATGTGTGTGGGCAGACAAAGGACTCACTCGCTCACTTAATAATGGCCCGGTCTTATGATTCATTTGATCGTGTGGCCTGTCTTGATGCTTCAGGTCAGTCAAGTCCTGTTTCGTGGGGCCAACTCTTTGCTCGAGCCCTTAAGATTATTGATTTATGTTCGGAATCAGGTCTACAACGTGGTGATCGTCTAGTGCATCTTGGGGCGCACTCCATTGATTGGATTGCAGTTGATCTTGCGTGTCTTCTCGCTGGTTTTGTTCACGTTGCATTACATGCAGAAGCAAAGCCAGAAGAATGGATTGATCAGTGTGGGTGGCTCCTGCCAAAAGGAATAATTGTTAGTAGCGATGTCACGATTCCTGCTTTATTGAATGTGGACGTGACAGTGCGTCTACCAAACGAATATTTTTCTCCTGGCCTCATTGAGAGAACGCGGATTCAGAATGAAATAGAGGAGAATATTCGGCAATGTGATCCAGATGCGCCAGCAGTGATCTTCCTTTCATCTGGCACTACTGGTTTATCAAAAGGCATCATTCATTCACAGAGAGCCTTAGCAGCAAATGCGAAGGCGTCGTCTGAGGTATTTCTTGATGAGCCAAACGATGTCCGATTGTCGTGGCTTCCAATGAGTCATGCGTTGGCTCGAGTTGGTGATCTTTACACCTCACTTGTTCGTGGAAGCTGTCTGAGTGTCGTAAAGAATCGGAAACATTTTCTTGATGCCTGCCATGCTTCATCACCAACAGTCATCCTCGGTGTGCCAGTACTGTTCGAGCGGCTCGAAAGAGAATATGTGTATGGGAAAATCCCTGATCTGCGCACTGCCTTAGGTGGACGCGTTCGCGTATGTGTTTCTGGAGGTGCGCCACTTCGTAAACGAACAGCTGAATGTTTTCTGAGATCCGGGATACCACTTGTGGAGGGCTATGGCCTTGCTGAAGCAGGGCCAGTTGTCGCGTTATCAAATCCGCGGCTGAATCGGCCGGGGGCAGTTGGGCGTCCACTATCAGGTGTTGCTGTGCGTATTGACAAGCGAAGTGACTCGTCTGGTCAGTTGCTTGTGCAAACACAATCTCAGGCCTTAGCAGTTATTGAATCAACAAATACGGGGCCACGCGAAAAGGTGGTGCCAAAGGGTACCTGGCTTGAGACAGGAGATTTCGCAGCCCTCGCAGCTGATGGCCAGTTACAGATAACGGGACGTCTCTCTGAGGTTATTGCATTGAGTACTGGCATCAAAGTGTCTCCGTCGGTCATAGAGGCTGCGATTTCAGAGGATCAGTGTGTTGCGCAGGTATGTGTACTTGGGATGGGGTGTTCCTCTCCGGTTGCCCTTGTTGTGCCTGAGCCTGCTGTCATTCGAAAGGCCATCAAAAGAATGGGCGTTCGTGTGTTGAGTCAACGAGAGGCTCTTCGGCATCCCAAAGTATTGTCATGGTTATCTCGTCGATTAGCTCGTACGCAGGCCCATCTACCACGATATAGTCAGGTGCGGCGGGCAGTTCTCATTGGGCGACCATTTGACGTCGAACACGAGGAGTTGACGCCTTCGATGAAGCTTAAGCGATCAATGATTGCTACACACTTTTGTGCTCTGGTAGAGAAAATGAGAAAATCGTTGGAAGTCCACGAGGACGATGTAACGAAATACTATAAGGGTGTTGCATGTATTCCTGGGCGTGGACAGCAGCATCGTAAGAAAGATGCATCATTGAATCATTCATCATGGCTTTCATCAGTCGTATGGCATCCCGGGAAGGATGATGGGTTTGTGCATGCAGCGTTATGCTCTACGTCAGACTCTCATGAAGACATCACAGACATTCTTGATCGGACTGAAAAGGTAATTCGTCAGTGCCGGGAGGAAGGAATCCTGTATGATCCATTACCTCATGTTGATAGCAGAAGACCACCAATCAATGATGCGCCACCACCCAGTGTAGGAGTCTTTTCTCAGTCAGCTGAAATTGCTCTGGGTGAGGCTGGATTCTGGGGACTTGCTGTTCCAAAAGAGTTTGGTGGTTGTGGTTGTTCGATGCAGGAACTTTCAAAAGCAATAACAAGAATTGCTTCTCTCGCACCGACGCCTGCCGGTATGTTGGCAGTACATTCTTCCATCGGGGCAGTTTCTACGATTAGTGAATTCGGCACCCCTGATCAACAAGCAAGGTTCTTGCCCGCGCTTGCCAAAGGGAATCCGCTATCGGTTTTTGGTGGTACTGAACCGGACGCTGGTAGTGACCTTACCTCGGCTGTAGCAAAACTTGAACGACAGGATGGTCGACTAGTTCTGACAGGAACCAAGATCTTTATTACAGGGGCAACATACGGTCGCCTTGTTAAGGTTCTCGCAAAGCAAGATGGTAAACTATGTGTTGTGCTTGCGATGTTGCCTGATTGTGATACGGAAAGTTTCAAACTTGTCGGTTACCCACTGCATCCTCTGAAGCATGCTCACAACAATGCTCTTCTCTTTGATAAATTTCCAATCCAAGAACAAGATGTGCTTCAACAGCCAGGTGACTCTCCAAATGCGATGAAGATGATCTGGCACAGCCTCAATCGTGGGCGGGTTACGCTTTCTGCTCAGGCCGCTGGCACGCTTCGCATATTGATAGAACATGCCAAAAACCATGCACACCGGCGTACAACATGGAAAGAACCAATTGCTTCCAGAGAACTCGTACAAGGTCGCCTTGGTCGCATGGCAGCATCTGTGCTTGCCTGTGAGAGTTTGAGCGCATGGGGAGCATCAGCGATCGATCTTGGGTACACGGGAGAATTTGAGGCGATCATTGCAAAGATTGTGGCTAGTGAATGTGTGCGAGCCGGTGCAATCGATGCTTTGGGTGTGCATGGCGCACGATCATTTCTTGTCGGACATCCGTTAGGTGATTCATTTCATGATCACTTTGCGGTCACGATTTATGAAGGTGAGAGTGAATTGCTTGGATTAGCGTTATTTAAGGGAATTGCAAAATATCACCCAAGTCTAGAACGTGACGCAGTACACCCCTTACTCGGGTGGCTTGTCTGGCAGACGGCGCGACTTGCTGGAAAAGGAAAGCGAACAGACAAAGCCATCCTTGATAAAACCTTGCGGGTTCATGCTCAAAATGCCCGTTGTCAGCTCCTATCAGTTGCCAGGCGAATTGATCGTGCCATTCGCCGATACAAAGTGGGTCTCGCCGAACGGCAACTCCTAGTTGCTGATCTATCTGCCATTGTTCGAGAGTTGGTGAGTGTGTTGGCGGTCGCACACCGGGCAGACGTATTAGGTGATTGCCAGACACTGCTGGCGGCTGACTGTTGGTGTCGATTGGCGTTGGCCCGAGCTACTGGCCATCGGTTATCTGCAAGTGACCTCAAACAGATAGCGGTGCTTGGACAAAGAGTACTGGAAGCGTAGATGCCTACATATCAGTGATGTTGAGAAGACTGATAAGTCAACGGCAATGAGGCAAGCGCCGCCCCGGTCCATTTCACTATTCGCCACATCGGATTACGTGCAAAACAGTATTAAGAACTAGAGGAAATCTAAATACATGATGCTACGGAAGGTTCCATCACAAATGTTTCAACATACCTGACTCCTCTCCACATGTGTTGCCTATAGCCATGCGGTATGTTGCAGCAATCAATCGAGTACAGCCAACAAAAACGGAACAAGGTTTCGCTATCTGGAATTGTTTCTGTGTCCAAGCATTGAAAAATGCTGTGTAGGGGCGCCATGCCCGGGGAAGGCCCCCGACAGCATCCGTGCTGGGGTGTACCGCTCCGTGGTATTCGTTTTCCTGTGCGGATGGACCGTCAGGCTGAAACCGCTCCTTCGCTCCCGGGCATGGCAAAATTGATCAGATAGAAAGTGCATCGATTTTCTTCTGGAACATGGGCATTTCGTCTGAGATAAACGCGTTCCAGGCAGTGGGTTGCCAGAGCTCCACACAGACGGCTGCGCCTACGACAATCAAATCTGATTTGGGTTCGACAGCAAGAAAACCCCGGAAGCCCTCTGGAATGACCAGCCGTCCCCGCTCTGCCACACTGACAACTTTGTGTCGAGTTGAAAGCAGCCTGCCAAGTTCCTGAACTTCTTGGGTCCGCTGCATGAGCTTCCCGGCATGCAATGTGCTTTGAACAAGTTTGACGGCCGATTCGATATGTGGTCGCCATACATTTTCTGGCCACAACGAAAGGCAGCCTGTCTGCTCTTTCGCAAGAATGAGCTGAGGGCTTTGAGCAATCAGAATCTCTAAAAAAGTGGATGGAATTCCCAGTCGAAAACGCTGATCGAGTGTTCGAACGTATTCGCCAAGAATGGGTTTTGTGGCGGACATGTTCGATGCTCAGTGGGTAGAAGACCATGTGCGCTGACCTCCGCAGCTATTCAACAATCCATTTCGGTGGGCTATAAACCCACGGGAAAGTAGATTTAAAGCTGATTCAGGGCGGGAAACCCACAGATATCGTAGGTAATCCTGGGGATTTGGCAAGATCCCGTTTCAGCCGGAGTTTTGAGCGTTTTCGTGTTCAAACGTCACGTGAACAGCTTATCTGCCGATCAGACAATGGCCTCAGTTGCAGGTGTTGCAGGGAGCATCTTTTGCCACCTCGTCCTTATACGCCTTCAATGCTGCCGCCTCTTTGGAAAGCTTGAATTCAGGCCCGGAAGGAAAATACTGGATATCGTCTTGGAGATAATAGGGACTTGGTAACGTTTGTCCTCCAACGTCCACCTGACATCCAGCCATAAAAACGACAATGGAACAGGCGGTAACAGCTAACCAGAGAGTAGGGAGCCTGTTCAAAAGATGTTTTGACCGAGAATTGTTCATGAAAAATATATCGGTCGATAGAGGCCGTAAACTTTGACCAACCCATAAAATCCGCAACAGACTTTCACGTCGGTTTTATCGTCTTCGCCATTTTGACTATTTTCTCACTCTATTATCTCCAGGCGATAAAGATCATCTCCGTGTACAACAAAGAGATGAGTTTCAGCCAGTTTCGATCGAGTGGACTTGGTGCGGGTGGGCTTGGTGTCTGCATACTCACTCTACAGTGTGGTCTCTGTTGTTTCTCGGCCAGTGGTCAAGTGGGATTCGATCAGGACAGTACGGTTCCTCGTCAAAGCTATGATTTGGCTGAGACGACACTTGCACGCGGAAATTATCAGGAATCACTCAAAATTGCAGTGAAAGATTATCAAGGTGCTATGCGATTTGGTGGTCAGCGATGGATAGATTCAATTGCTTCAGCATCACTTGTAGGTGAATGCCACTACGAGCTTGGAAATCTTCAAGAAGCTTTTATCGCTTATGAGGATGCCATGCGTTTGGCAGTGATGTCTGGAGACTGGTTGATGTCCGTACAGTTTCCTAATCAAAGACTTCAGAGGCAGAGAAAAGCATCGGTTGCAACATGGGGGCGCAGCTCTCGAAACGCAATGCCTGCGTCCTTCCCAGAGGTTGTCACAGTTCGCATCGGCACTGATATTGAGCAGGTACTGAAAGAAGGTGGCGTCCTTGCTGCTCCAGTGAATTATCCAATTAGGCCTCAGATAATTATGCGGGCACTTACGATAGCCATTTACAGACATGCTTCAATTCTGGGTGATCTTGCAAAAGAACGAATCGTTCTTGAAAACCTTATCAGAAGTCTTGAGAAAAGAGTGGCGCCACCAAATCACTATTCCCAGTCATGGGTCAACGTTGCCCTAGGAATGGCGATATGGGCTCAAGGGCGATCTGATGAAGCATTCAACAAACTAAAAGCTGGACTTTTTGCAGAAAACCAGTTTGATCATGAACTCACTGCATGGGCACTGCTTGGCATGGGGCGCATTGCGATTGAGCTGGGAAATGATGCGGAGGCAGCAAAGCTTTTCGAGGAAGCCACGTATACAGCTGCTGATTTTGGAGATGCCCGGGCCCTTGAGGAAGCATTTCATTGGGTAAACATTGCATATCTCGCTGCTGGTTCTCAGGGGATCCCCACAACCCTTACGGGAGCAGCCGCATGGTCGAAAGGAAAGCTCCCAATTCTTCATTGCCGCTTGCAGGCCGCACAGGCAGAACATCTTGTTCTTGCAGGAGATTCTCTGTTAGCTGCTAAGATCCTCTCAGGTGTTGATGCAAAGATCCTTCAAGGTGATCCAGGGCAGGGGGTATGCGGGGCAGAAGTGTTATATGGATCTTCATTGGTTGCATATAGCAGTGGAAAAATCCTTGCAGGTGATCGTGACTTACAACGCGCCATAAAGATCATAACTCCACGATCACATCGTCTCTTTCAGACACTGAAACTCGTTGAATGGGTGCAATCCTCACTAGTGTCTGATCGTGAAGCAAATGATATGTTTAAGATCCTGCTGGAGGACCCTGATCCTCGCTGTTTTACGCTTGATCCAGTGGGAACGCTTGCATCCATACGTACTCCACGTCAATTGGCCTATGAAACGTGGATAGCGGTAGCAGTGAATAGAAGCCTTGAGGAAGGACAGGCAGCAGCCGAAGTAGCTGCGCGTGCGAGATGGCTTCAGTCACAGCCTTTGGGAGGCCGTCAAAATGCTGTTGAAAAGCTTCTTCATTCGCGACCTGATGCGTTAAGTGAATTAGATGCAGATCGTCGTTCGTCGATGCTTGCTCGGTATCCTCAGTTAGCTGCGGCTTTGAATCAGATGAAGCAATCTGGGGATGTGTTAAGAAGACTTCTCAAAAAAGAGCGGTCAAGTGAGCCATTCGATCAAAGTCAGTTGATTGAGGAATGGAAAAGATATGAAGAGGCAGCATTAA
>CAXFJI010000048.1:0-11024 GCA_964003275.1 uncultured Planctomycetaceae bacterium | reverse complement strand
TGTTCGTGGTCGGGTCTCTGGGTGTTGAGGCATTGAGCGTCGACAATGGAGAGAGGGAGTGGTTTGCAAAACTCACCAAGGATGGGAGTGCCATCAGTGGGCGAGGACTTGTTGTTGAGGACAAGATGTTTGTTCCATTGGATAGTCCTGAAGTTGTTGCGATCGACCTCGATTCTGGGGAAGTTGTTGGTCGATCGCAGGGGCGAGGGGGTGCTGTTCCAGGAAATCTGGTGGCCTATCAGGGGGAGGTTATTTCTCAGGGCATTGATTCACTTGATGTGTTTCATCAGACCATGCCTCTTGAAACCAGGATAGAGACGGCAATAGATGATTCGTCTTCGAGTGAGAAAAAGGCTTGGGCGTTACTGTGGAGAGGGCAGTTACGTCTTGACCGTGGGGCGATTGATGAAGGGCTTTCCGATATGCGAACTGCCGCTTCGGTACTGCCTGGTCGGTTTCCACCTGACATGATGCCGGCTGCATTAATGCATGCCATGGCACACGCACCCTCCGCTTCAAAATCAGTATGGAAAGAATTCGTTGATCTGCAGCCACCACACGCTACTCTCAAGCACGGGCTGCGGTTGGCTGTGGATAGTTTGATTCTCAATGAGGAACTACCGGATGCATGGCAAGCTTGCCGCCGGTTATATGAGGAGGAGGCATCGCATCTGACGCAGGTCAGTTTGCAACCGATGGTTCCAGACAGTCGTGATCCAGATCTTTCGATCAAGGAAGAAAGATGGTTGCGTTCTCGGTTGGCCCGTATCCGTGAGCGAGCCAGTGTTGGTCTCCAGGAAGAGATCGATGGATTTGCAAAAAAGGCGCTTGCATCAATTCAGTCTGGATCTGGTTCGTTGATACGTCGCCAGGAGCAACTGGGCGTATTCATTCAAGCTTTTGGTGATCACGTTGTAGCGAAGCAGGCGCGGGAGGATCGTCTGCAGGCCATCGACTCAGAGCTGCGAAAAGTGCATCCATTGAAGTATCTCTCTGCGGCAGACAGGGATTTTGCCATGCTTGAGGTTATCCGTAGAGGTTCTCTCGCTGACCGCCAGCGTGCTGAAGCGGAATTTATCAAAGCACGCCGAGGGCTTGATTCGGTTTCTAGCATGCAAGTTGAATCATTGTGGCCACAAGGGGACGTCTTGGTGAATGCTCGGGATATTGCAGGTGCGAAACAAGAGAGGGTATCGACGTCGGTTGTACGTTCTTCGCCTCTTCGTGTCTCAGCTGGACGGGATGCCTTGTATTCTGGACTGCAGGTTCTTTTTGATTTACAGCGTCGTAGTTTTGTTTTCCATGATCGTTTTGGTCGGCTAATGGGTGAGCCCGTTGTCATGCCCAAGCAGAACCGGGGTCTTAATTGGGGTATTACTGGACTTGATCTTCGTGCGTCGGACGTCACGGTTATTGGGAGAGTTGCTTTTATCCAGTCAGGTAGTTTCATTACAGCGTATGAACTAGCTGGCCCGATGCTGTTAGGGCAGGGAGCAGGGCATAGGCATCTTTGGACCCATGAGGCGGAAGCCGTTCCTGCTGTAGCCATGCGCCGTGGTTTGAATAGGACATTTCCCCGTGATGTCAGTGTGCCTCTTGGGATGGCTATCCCAGAGCCGAATCCAGAGGGGCTTGACTCGCCAAGATATGGAACTGCCACAGTGACTGGAGTGCCACTCCTTGTTGGCCGTACTCTGCAAGTCTTTGATCCATTGACCGGAGGGATGCTCTGGGAGCGACGTCGGTTGTCAGGTGTTTCAACAATGTTTGGCGATGATGAGTATCTCTGTTTATGCCCCTCAAGTGGCAAGCAGGCAACCGTTGTATCGATGGCGACTGGTCATATTGTGAGTCATTGTGATTTGCCTGATCGTGAGTGGCGACTTTTTTCGTCTGGTCGGTATGTCTTCGCTGTCATTCCGGAAGAATCGAATGAAGCAAGTGTTCGGAAAAGTCAAACCGAAACGATTGAGCTTGTGGTAGTCGATCCGGTTACGCAGCATCGAAAAAAGCTTGGGACATTTTCAGGTGAGTCTCGTGCAACAAAAACAGACGAACATCTTTTCGTCCTTGAGCCGTCTGGCAACCTGACGGTTATAGGTCTTGATCGACGTGAGGTTGCCTTTTCCGCCAAACTTCCAGATATGCCAACGCGCCTAGAGCGGCTTGTGGTGATGCCTTGGCAAAACAACTTTATTGTTATTGCTGGTCGACAAAAAACACCCAATGAGCTTCGGTTACTTGAACGAGTAGGTGCGATTCGCTCTTTGTCGCAGGAAAATACATTTAATAATCAGCCGTTGACGGGTTCGGTTTGGTCAATTGATGGAAGAGATGGCAGTATGCTGTGGCCTGCTCCGGCAACGATCCTGCATCACTGTCTATGTGCTGGAAGCTGGGATGTTCCTGTTCTTTTGTTCGCGAGGCAAATCGAAGTAGCAGCGAAGCGGGCGAACGAACGTCCAAGGCTCAGTTTGCTATGTCTCGATAAGCGGACTGGCGGTTTATTGTTTGCAGACGACAAGATCCTTTCCCAGTCACACAAGCTTGTCGGTTGTGAACTTGTTGGGGACCCGATTAATCATTCCGTTTCAGTTGTGCCGATTGGATCCGGTGATGTCCCGTCCCCTGTTTCATTGCTGTTTAAGGGAGGAGAAGCCGGTCCTCAGTCTCCGTATCAGGCTGCAGATCATCCGATTATTGTTGGCGATATGGCGACAGAGTTAGACTACTGGTGGAAGCGATTTCTTACGTTCCCGCTGCCTTTCTGAATATTTTGCTACGTTTTTATTCTTAATGAATCCTGCTCTTATCAATTCTTTGTACATGTCACTTCGAGTTTGCCAGAACGTATTGCTTGGAGTTGCGATATGGTTATCAGCCACTGGTATGTTGTTTGCTGCCTCCGATGTAAAGGTTGACGAGGCCGTGCAGCGTGGCCTCAATTGGTTGACGGGCAGGCAATCGAGGCGTGGCAGTTGGACTGCTAACGAGCAGCGGTATCCAACAGCAATGACAGCGCTAGCGGGTACGGCACTTCTTATGGAGGGCTCGACAACAACGCAGGGCAGGTATGCCGACGCGATTCAGCAAGCGGTTGATTACCTCGCAAGTCGATCCCGGAGCAATGGCCTTATCGGTGATCCAAAGACAGATGATCGGTATACCTATGGGCATGGTTTTGCAATGCTTTTCCTTTCACAGGTTCTTGGCGAGGAAGAAGATGAAAGACGCCGTGAAGAACTTGTGAGAGTGCTCGGGAAGGCCGTTGAATTCTCTGGACGTGCCCAGACAAAGGACGGAGGGTGGGGCTATGTCAGTGCAAAAGATGGAAATAATTTCGATGAGGGTTCTACAACAATTACACAAGTTCAGGGATTAAGGGGTTGTCGAAATGCTGGCATTCCAGTGCCACGTGAAATCATTGGAAAAGCGATTTCGTATATTCATCGTTGCACAATGCCAGACGGTGGTGTGCAGTACAGTTCCAAGGGCGGGGGAGGGCGGCCTGCAATTTCTGCAGCGGCAATAGCCTGCCTGTTCAACGCAGGGGAATATGATGATACGCATGTTCCCCGGATGCTCAATTATGCGGAAAAGCACCTTGGAAACATCAGTAACAATGGCTTTGGCCATTGGCACTATGCCCATTTTTACTATGCACAGGTTATGTATCGTGAGGGTGGCCAGAAGTGGGCGTCCTACAGGAATCAGATAGAAAAGCGTCTCATTTCGGAGGCTCAGAAGGACAACAGCGGTCTTTTTTGGCCTCAGGGATACATTGGTCACGTGTATACAACAGCCACGAACCTTACAATCCTCCAGTTAGAAAAGGGTTCATTGCCGATCTACCAGAGGTAAATGAATGAACGGTTGAAAAGTGTTTTTTGTCTTTGATTCCTCAAAATTGTTTTTTTCTTTATTCGGAGACCTTCATGTCTAGCGACTCTCTTGATTCTGCCACCGTAGAACGTCTCCATGAGGCCCATGATCGTATTCTTGAGCAACTTTCTCGAGTGATTGTTGGCCAGCGACAAGTTGTTGAAGAACTATTGATCTGTCTGTTTAGCCGTGGGCATTGTTTGCTTGAAGGTGTGCCGGGGCTCGCGAAAACGTTATTGGTAAGTACGTTAGCCAAGAGTCTTGATTTATCGTTCAATCGCATTCAGTTCACTCCTGACTTAATGCCAGCAGATATTGTGGGAACGGATGTTTTGGAAGAAGACCGTGCGACCGGTGCCCGTCAATTTCGTTTTCTTGAAGGACCACTTTTCGCAAACGTTGTCTTGGCAGATGAGATCAATCGCACGCCCCCGAAAACACAAGCGGCGCTGCTGGAGGCAATGCAAGAGCGTCAGGTGAGTGTTGGAAGTGAACGGCATCAACTCGTGGATCCTTTTTTTGTGCTTGCTACTCAAAATCCTATTGAACAGGAGGGCACGTATCCTCTTCCTGAAGCGCAGCAGGATCGCTTCATGTTCAAGGTGTTTGTTCAGTATCCGTCATTCGATGAGGAGTTTGAGATCGCACGGCGCACAACAGGAGGCCCACTTGATGAGCCACATGCAGTGCTGGCTGCGCATGATATCCTGGCGTTACAGTCAGCTGTCCGAAAAGTTCCGATTAGTGATCATCTTGTGCGTTACTCGCTTGCGATCGTACGTCAAACTAGGCGGGGTGAAGAGGGTGTGCCTGAATTTGTGTCAGATCAATTGGCTTGGGGAGCGGGTCCAAGGGCAGTTCAGTTTTTGATTATTGGTGCGAAGACTCGGGCAGTCCTGCATGGCCGTAGCCATGTAACGCTCGACGATATTCAGGCCTTGGCTGCCCCTGTGCTGCGTCATCGCATTGTTGTTGGATTTGCCGCAGAGAGTGAAGGCGTTACCCCCGACACGATCATTGAAAAAATCATTGAGCATACTCCAGCCAGAGAGGATGAGTTATCGCGTGACGCCCGATTCCAAACAATATTTGCATCCTGATGCGATTGCACGAATTGCCCAACTGGAGCTTCGGGCTCGAGCTGTTGTTGAGGGTGTTCTCGCGGGGCTTCACAAAAGTCCATACAAAGGGCAATCGGTCGAATTTCTTCAGCATCGTGAGTATGTGAGAGGTGATGATCTGCGGAGGGTCGATTGGAAGGTATGGGGCCGGCAGGATCGCCTCTATGTGAAAGAATTTGAGGAAGAAACAAACCTCAGGCTCACGTTGTTGGTCGATGGTTCCTCAAGCATGGATTATTCTTCCGGGCCGTTGTCTAAGTATCAGTATGCTTCGACCGTGGCTGCATCACTCGCTTGGCTTGGATTATCGCATGGTGATGCTGCAGGTTGTGCCGTTTTTGACGATGGCATTCGCGCAAGTATTCCAGCGAGGATGAAAAGATCTCATTTGTCAGGCATCCTCGAGGTGCTCGAGACTCATCGCTCTGGTAGTCGCTCACGAACGGCTTTTTTGAAGGTATTACGAAGTCTCTCTGAATCCTTGCCTCGACGTGGTTTGGTAATCATCATCTCTGATCTTCTGGGTGACCAAGAGGGGGTCGCCAAAGGCATGCAGATGTTGAGGCGTCGTGGTCATGATCTCGTGTTGCTGCACATTATGGATGACGATGAAATCGATTTTCCTTTTGATGGCCCGACTCGTTTTGAGGGTTTAGAGTTGCCAGATCATATTGCGTGTAACCCCAGAGCACTCCGCGAGGGTTATTTGGCTGAAGTCAATAATTTTCTATCGCTCGCTCGTCAGCAAGCTGCTGCCGCGCGATGTGATTACTCACTCATACGGACGAGTGAGCCGCTCGATGCAGCATTGGTTCGATTTTTATCTCGGCGGGCAAGTATGGCCGTTTAGCCTAGGGTTTCCTTTTGTATGCCATTATTTGATTTTCAGTCACTGTTGTGGTGGGGGCTTCCGCTTGTCAGTGCGCCAATTCTCATTCATCTGATTAACTTACTACGGCACAGACGAGTCGATTGGGCCGCGATGGATTTTTTGCTTGCAAGCCAGAAAAAGTTCAAGACGCGTGTCCTGCTGAAGCAACTGCTTCTTCTTTTGCTTCGTGTTGCGGCGGTGCTTGGAATCGTACTTGCCATGGCGGGGTTGCGTTGGAGTAATACGTTGGCTGGTATCCTTGGAGGTGCAAGAACATCACACGTGGTTCTTCTCGATGATAGTTTTTCGATGGGAGATTCATCGGGTGATGGTGTTGCGTTTGAACGAGGTCGAAAGGTTGTGGATCGGATCGTAAGTGATTTGTTAGCCACCTCTGGTCAGCAGGAACTTGCAGTTGGTCGCTTTTCTAAACTCTCTCTGCCATCTGTTTCTGGTGTGCCGCCAGCTTTTGATTTTCCTTTGCAGCTATTGTCTCCTGATGGGGTGCAGGAAATCCGGGCATCGCTTGAGTCATTTAAGATTTCAGAAACAGACTGTGGACCACGGAAGTCCATTGCGTCAGCAATTGAAACGTTGGGCCGAACGGGATCGAATGAAGTCCTATGGTTAATTAGTGACTTCCGTGTTCGTGATTGGAGTACATCTGATGAGGTGGTCGCGGAATTGCGACAGCTCTCGGATTCGGGGGTCCGCATTCATCTTGTTGATTGTGCTGTGAATCCATCTGTCAACCTTTCGATTTCGCAACTTGAACCGCTTGGAGGAGTGGCTGCAGCCGGTGTTATTGTTCCGTTTGAGATTGCAGTTCGGAATAACAGTTTGCAATCAGTGCGCGATGTTGCAATTGAGCTAAGGGAAGACGGATCTGCTCGTCCGGGAGTCAGGATACGAGAGATTCCTCCTGGTGATATCGTATATCAACGGTTTGACACACGTTTTGATTTGACAGGAGATCACGTTGTTGAAGCACGGATTAACGACGATGCGGTGAGTGCTGACAACAAGAGAATATCTGCTGTCAATGTGGTTGATTATGTTGATGTACTTCTGATTGATGGTAGCCTGACAAGTTCGTCAAAAAGTAATTCAAACGATGCTTTTTTTCTATCAGCGGCCTTGGCTCCTGGAGCAGGCGCGCCAACCGGTCTACGTCCACGTATTGAGCCTGTACATTCGCTTTCCACGTTGACGCTCAATGAGTTTACCGCGGTCTGGTTATTAGATGTCGAACGGCTGGAGTCTGCAGAAATTCAGGCCCTAGAGGCATTCTCTGCAGCGGGAGGTGGGGTTGTGTTTTTTATGGGACCAAAAACAAACCCATCGTTTTACAATGAATCACTGTATCGAAAAGGCGAAGGGATTTTTCCAGTTCCTCTTGCTGGTGCAGTGGATTTATTGGCTGATCCGTCAGGTGATGTCGTTCCTGATCTTCAGGTAGAGGATCATCCTGTTGTTTCTGTGTTGTCGGGGCAGCGAAATCCATTATTGGGATCGGTTCGTGTTGATCGCTATATGGCTGTTGAGCGTATGTTCAGCCCTCGTGATGGCCGTGGCTTCCGGAAAATGCTGTCTCTTCGTAACGGGGCGTCCCTTGCAGTTGAGCAACCATTTGGGGAAGGACTGGTTGTTGTTGTTTTTTCAACGGCATCTCCAGTTTGGAACAACTGGTCGCGGGGTAATCCTTCGTGGGTAGTCGTTATGCTGGAACTTGAGAACTACCTGGCTCAGGCTCGGCGACGGGCTGAGTCTCTTGTCGTCGGAGATCCAGTTAGTGTGAGTCTTCAGTCTGATGCGGATGAAAATGAGGTTGATTTTATCGTGCCCCCACAAGGATCCATCGTGCGTGTATCGGCCGAAGAAAATGAAAAAAAAGAACGTATAGCCATTCTTCCATCAGTGGATGCCGCTGGCCGTTGTGAGGCGAGATGGCGTAGCCTGGATGGTTCAGAAAAGCAAAAGATGTTTGCAATCAATGTCAACCCGTCAGAGGGGGATTTGGCTCGAATGAAAAGCGAAAGACTTGAGGAGGTGTTGGCAGGTGTGTCTTTTAGCTTTGAGTCAGCTGAAAATCTTCAGCCCGAGGCAGATGCTCTAGCGGGTGTTTCGCTTTTGAAGCCATTGTTGTACGCATTGTTCATCGTTCTCGTGGCAGAACAACTATTGGCGTATTCGGCCAGTTACCATCCACGATTCAAGCTGGCTTCCTGACGTATTTCATATGAGAAAAGTTATCTTCGTTATTAGAAATCTGCCCTCATGAGCCCAGTAGCTTTTCTCACCCAATGTCTGCTCGCTGTGACTGAATCGGTCCAATACCGCATAACAAGCAGCCTGATTGAGAGCTTCACTGAGTGGTGGCAGATGCCAGTTTTGGTCGTGATGGTGTTTGGGCTCATTGTGTTTACATTATGGATGATTCGTCGTGATGCAGCTGACGTATCCTGGGGCATTGCGATTCTGCTTGTTGTGCTTCGACTTGGTGCGGTGTTTGCGCTTGTCGCTGCCTATCTTGATCTTGAGAAGCGAACAGAACATGAATTAATATCACCATCGCGAGTAGCCATTCTCATTGATTCCAGCGCCAGCATGACGCTTGCTGCGAATAATTCTGATAAAAAGAGTTCTGATGAAAGTCAAAAGAGTCGAGCTGGTCTCGCAATGGATGTTCTTAATGATAAAGGGCTCTTAAGGGCGTTATCAGAAAGGCATGAAGTATCCATATGGCGTTTTGATGCAGATGCTGAGCCTCTTGCCGTGCAGCCCATGCAAAAAAAGAATGGTACAAGCATGGTTGCAAATCCCGCCACGAAGCCACCGAGTGTTGGTCTTGAGACTGTCGATAAGAACGGTAAATCTGACTGGCGGACGCAGATAAGTCCTCGTGGCTTTGAAACGCGAATTGGAGAAGCACTTTCTCGAGTGGAGGGTGGGGAGTCTTCTAATGTGCTCTCTGGTATTATCCTGCTGTCAGATGGTGCCACAAACGCAGGCATTGATCCGATGATTGCTGCCGCCCCACTGAAGAAAGCTGGCGTGCCGGTTTTTCCCATCGGTGTAGGTAGTGAGAAACTTCCGTCAAATGTACGTGTTTCCGATCTGATAGCGCCAGCTCGCGTATTTCCCGGTGATCAGTTTTCTGTCACGGGGTATTTGCAGTCGCAGGGACTTGCAGGTCAGACAGTCCGAGTCGAGCTCGTAGAGGCCACAGCAGATGAAACGGATATGGATAACCAGACAGCACGTGTAATCGATTCTAAGGAATTAAGACTTGCTGGTGATGGTGATGTTCTTGCTGCTCGTTTTGATGTGCCAGGTCTCGATGCAACAGGGAGACGCTTACTGGCATTTCGTATTCAGCCGCCAGCAGGTGATCAAACGGCTTCAGACAATAAACAGACGGCTGAGATTGAAGTAGTTGATCGTGTTACGCAGGTGTTGCTTATGGCGGGAGGTCCAAGCCGAGAATATCAATTTATGCGGAATGTTCTCGATCGTGATGCAAGCTTCGCAGTCGATGTCATCCTTGGTACAGCGTCCGAGGGTGTCTCTCAAGATGCTCGGAAAATCCTCTCAACGTTTCCTGACACAGCAGAAGCACTCGATTCGTATGATGTCATTGTTGCATTTGATTATGACTGGAGAAAACTTGACGTTCCAGCGCAATCTCGCTTGGAGCGATGGGTGTCACGAGAATCCGGGGGCTTAGTATTTGTCGCGGGTAGCATCTTCATGAATAGCTGGATCGGGAATTCAGAGACTTCCGTGATTCGTGATCTTCATCCTGTAGAACTCAAAGAGTCTCTCTCGCTGACGATTGGAGAATCGTCAGTGCGATCTGAACCCATGCCATTATCTTTCACACGTGACGGGCAGGATGCTGAGTTTCTTTGGCTTGCAGGAAGCCGTATTGCAAGCCAGACACTATGGAATGATTTGCCGGGCGTTTTTTCTTGCTTTGATACGAGTGCCGCTAAGCCCGGTGCCACGGTGTATGCACACCCAGAAAGCCCGTTAGGAGGTCTTGTTCAGTTATCACCAATCTTTATGGCAGGGCAGTTTTATGGTTCTGGAAGTGTTTTTTATTTGGGGAGCGGCGAACTTTGGAGATTACGTGCGATCGAGGATGCTGTGTATGAACGGATCGTTACGCAGTTGGTGCGGCATGTTTCGCAGGGACGCCTCCTTCGTGGCTCGCGTAAACTGCGACTGCTTGTGGATCGGGATCGCTTTGCAGTCGGAGCCACTGTTGGTGTCAGGGTCGTCGCCCCTGAAAGTGATGCAATAGCAACGTGCACAGTGACAGGACCTGATGGACAGCCGCTGCAAGTTCCAATGACTGAGGATCCTCAACGCCCTGATTCACTCAATGCTGGATTTGTTGCTTCAAAAGAGGGTGCGTGGCGGATTGATATTGATCTTAATGGTGAACGAGTTACGAAACGAATTCAGGCGAGGCTTCCTGATCGTGAGTTGCAAAAACCCCAACTCAATAGAGGTTCTCTCGAGCAGATTGCAATTGCGACAGGTGGTTTTCCACGATTTCTCATTGATAAGGAATGGAGTCAAGAAGACACGATGAAGTTGACGGAGAAGCTTGTTGATCGATCCAGAAAGGAATACGAAATGGGAGCCCCCGACACACAGTTCAAGCGACGCCTCAATACGATCCTCATGAGTCTTGGGATTGGTTTGCTGTGTCTGGGGTGGATTGTCCGTCGCCTTGTCCGTCTTGCCTGATAAGCCCATGTCTCAGTGCCACAATGAATGATTTGCAGACAAAACAAGTAGCCGCTGATCTGTCGGTGCTTCGTGTCGCCCTAGCGCGACTCCGCCGGCAAACGAGGTTTTGGATATGGGTCGAAGGAATAAGCCTTCTCTCTTTTGTCATTGCTCTTTCGTTTTGGAGTTCGCTACTCATTGACTGGTTTCTTGAGCCACCTTGGCAGGTGCGCGTTGTCATGTGGTTGATTGTTTGTGGCTTTGGTCTTTGGATTGTGATGACAAAGTTGTATGGAAGATTAGTAGCTTCGTTGGATGATGCTCAACTTGCACTAATGGTAGAGCGCAGCCATCCAGATTTTCATGACAGTTTGTCAACATCTGTTGAGCTTTTTGGGAGCAAGTATGCT